>JADJUS010000003.1:600000-795307 GCA_016716905.1 Acidobacteriota bacterium
GCGTGTGGCCACCAGCACGCGCAGAAAGCGCCCGTCTTCTTCGGACACGGCCAGTTGCCCGGCGTCATTGGCCTTAATCTCTGCGAGCAGGGCCGTCTGGTCTGTGGGGGCGGTGTCAGGCGGTGGCGCGGGGGGCTGAGAAGTGGGCGCCGGGGCGCCGCAAGCGGCGGCCGCGAGGCAGATCAGGGCCGGCATCGCGAAGGTCAGTGCCGGTTTACGGTGAGAAAACAGCATGGGAACAGCGATTCTACCCCGACTAGTGTTAGGATACCCACGCCGTTATCCCCCTGCCGGGCGGGCACTTGGCTCGTTCTGGCATGCGACCTAACTTACCTCGGAGGCCGCGTGTCGCCCATCCTCATCCGTCCCGTTCGAGAGCAACTGGAACACGATCGCTTGATCCGATTCCTGCAGCTGAAGTATCAGAAGAAGTTCGAAGTCCATATCAACGCCGGCGAAGGCCAGGCGGCTCCGGTGAAGCTGGCCGGCCCCGCCCCGTTTTTCCCAGACCTTGTCCTGCTGTCAGCCTCGAAGATTGCCGGGCTGGTGGAGGTTGAGACGGGCGAGTCCACCAACAATCTTGAGGCACTGGCGCAGTGGCAACATTTTGGCCGCGCGCGTGTGCCGTTCCATCTGTATGTGCCGGTGCTGATGTTTGATGCGGCGCGTCGTTTCTGCGATGCGCACAGAGTGGCCGTCACGGAAATCTGGACGTACCGGTCGCTGTACGACGGCTTCGATCTGGTGCGCGTGTTTCACGACCCGTCGGCGGTGGCCAATGCGCCGAAGAATTCGTCGGTGGTGGCCAAGTTGCTGCCGCCGGTGGTCAATACGCGCGTGGAGCCCGAACGCGACCAGAAGCAGGAGATGGCCAACCTTGTGGAATTGGCCAACCGCACGTTCAAGGCGGCGGCGGGCAAGTCTGCGGCCGCGGCAGCGGCGGCCAAGGCCGCAGCGGCCCAGGCCCGTGCGGCCAACAAGGCGGCGGCCAAGGCCGCTTCCGCGGCCAAAGCTGTACCGCCTGTGGCCCCTGTCGTCGCGCCGAAAGTGCCCGCAGCGCCAGCCAAACCCGAGAAGGCTGTGCCCCCCGCGTCCAAGGCTCCGGCGCCTGTGGCCAAGGCCGTCAAGCCCGCGGCGAAGGCCTCCACTCCGAAACCCGCAGCCAAGCCCGTCAAGCCTGCGGCGAAGGCGGCCAAACCTGCGGCCAAGGTGTCGAAACCGGCGCCGAAGCCAATAGCGAAGAAGGCCAGGAAGCCGGCCGTGGCCGCCAAGCCCAAGAAGGCCGCGAAGAAAGCCGCCGGGAAGAAGAGGTAAGTCCGCTGCCGTTTATTCGCTACGCACGCGACAAACGCGGCTACGAACACACCTACGTGATGCACGGGTATCGCGCGGGGCAAGGTTCGGGCCGCGCCCGCGTGCTGTACCTCTTCCGGTCGCCGCCCAATGTGCAGATCGGCCGCAAGTCGCTCGACGCCGAAGTGCGCGAGGCGCTGGAGCATACCCATCCGGATATTTCGTTTGATTGGGTCGGCCTGCTCCGCGAGCCCATGCCGCCCGCGCGACCCGATCCGCGCGACCGCGGTCCTCGACAGCGGTCGCAGGGCCGTCGCGATCGTCCGGCGGGCCGTGAACGCGAGGGGGCCGCGCCGGCCGCTCCGCCACCGATCGAACTCGTGGACGAGTCGCTGCTGGGCCAGACCCTGGGCGCGGCTGCGGCCGCGGTACTGCGCGCCCGGTTTGCGGACCTCACCCATCGGATCGCGCGCCGTTCGCGCACCCCGGAAGAACGCGACCGGCTGCTTGAGGCCGCGCAGCGGCTCAACCCCGACCAGTGGGCCGACGAGGCCGCCATTCGCGCCAACACGGCCGACATCGACGCCAGGTGGGAAGCCGTGGCTGCCGAACTTCCCAGGCGCCGGCGAGGCCGGCGCGGCGGAAAACCCCGCGAAGATGACATCCCGGGCAGCGGGGAAGACCAGACGGACGCCGCCGATGTCATAATTGGGCAACGAGATGACTCCCATGAACCAGAGACCCAGGACCCGCAGGGTCTGGCTGATGCTGCCGGCCCTTCTGACCGCAGTGACGCTCAGCGGCCAACAGCCGCCGCCTCAGACGGCGCCGGCGCAGACGACACCCCAGAGGCCGACATTCACTAGTCAGACGGATCTGGTCACGCTCGACGTGATCGTCCGCGACAAACGCGGGCAGTTCATTCCCGATCTGAAGATGAAGGACTTCGTGGTCCTCGAAGACGGCGTGGAGCAGTCGATTGGCGATTACCGGCTGGTCTATGGCGGACGCGAACTCTCGGTGGAGGTGCTCAGTGCCCCCACGGCCGCGCCCGAAGGCATGATCCTGCCGCCCACCCGGCCGCCGTCAGACGTGGCCGGCCGCGTGTTCATCATTTTCATCGACGACCTGCACCTGCAGGCGGGGGATTCGCCGCGCGTGCGCAACCTGCTGACGCAGATTACCAACACACTCGTCCATGACGGCGACTTGTTCTCGGTCGTCTCCACGGGCCCGTCGTCGATCGAAGTGCAGCAGACCTACGACCGCGGCCGGCTGACCGAGTCCATCAAGAAGGTCATGGGCGCCGGCATGTCGCCCGAAGACATCCTGCTGGCGCCGGCCTCGACTGCGGGGCCGCAGGAACTGCGCCATCGCGTCCACGTGGCGTTTTCCACCGCGTACGACCTGCTGAAACAGCTTGAGCGGGTCAACAATCGGCGGAAGGCATTCATCTACCTGAGTTCGGGCTACGACTTCAACCCGTTCACCGAATCGCGCTGGAAGCAGGAGCAGGAGCGCTACGCCGTGCCGCAGCGCGACGCCAATGGCAACATGCCGCTCGAGACCGGCATCACGTCGCGCGAGCGCGACGGAATGAATCCTTTCGAAACGGGGAGCCAGGCCTTTGCCGTGGCGGATCTGGTGTCGCAGCTGGCCGAACTGACACGGGCCGCCAACCGGGCGAATGCCACGTTCTACACGATTGACCCGCGCGGGCTCATCGCCGGTCCCGACATCAACCAGAACTTCACGACCACCGAGTGGCGCAACTACGTCACCACGTCGGTGGATTCGCTCAGGACCATCGCGGACCTGACGGGCGGGTTCTGCATCTGCAACTCCAACGATTTCAAGAAGGGTTTGGCGCGAATTGACGCGGAAACCTCCGATTACTACATCCTCAGCTACTACTCGAAGAACCCCGATCCGATGCGCCGGGTCCGGAAAATCGAGGTGAAAGTGAACCGCGAGAACGTGGACGTCACGCACCGGTCCGACTGGACGCTGCCGTTCGCCAGGCGGAAATAACTCCGGCCCTCCTGATTTAACCGTCCCGTGACGCTGGCGTGCCTCCGGCGTCACGGGGCGTACTGCTATAATTCGGCCGCCTCGATTGGTGGGGATGGTCGTTTTATGGACTGGAGATCAGGGATGAAGGTTGTGAGGAAGTCAACGCTGTTTCTCAGCTTTGTGCTGTGTGCGGCGCTTGCCGTTGCGGAGTCTGCCTCGGCGCAGACCGTGACGACCGGTGCTCTGTCAGGCTCGGTTGTGGACGCGCAGGGTGGAGTGTTGCCGGGCGCCACGGTCGTGGCCATCCACCGGCCGACCGGAACGACGTACGAAGGCGTCACCATGTCGGACGGCAAGTACATCCTGCAGAACGTGCAGGTGGGCGGGCCGTACTCCATCACCGTCACCATGTCGGGCTTCCGCAAAAAGGAAGAAAGCGGCATCATCGTCAACCTCGGCGAAGAGCGCCAGGTGCCGTTCAAGCTCGAACTTGAGTCCGTGTCCGAGGCTGTGACGGTTGTGGGTGAAGCGACGTCCATCGACGTCACGCGCGCAGGCGCCGCGGCAAACATCGCCGGCGAAGTCAAGGAAGCCCTGCCGACCATTTCGCGCAGCCTGCTGGATATCGTGCGCATCAATCCCTACTTCGCCGCCATCACCACCAACAACACGGTGACCGCCGTGTCGGTGGCGGGCCGCAACGCACGCTACAACAGCATTCAGATTGACGGCGCCGTGTTCAACGACCTGTTCGGTCTGGCCGAGACGGGCACGCCCGGCGGGCAGACGGAAGCGCAGCCCATCAGCATCGACGCCATTGCGCAGATTCAGCTCGTCGTGTCGCCGTACGATGTGCGGCAGGGCGGCTTCTCGGGTGGCGGCATCAACGCCGTGACCAAGAGCGGCGCCAACCAGTTGAGCGGCACCGCATTTTATTTCGGCCGCAACCAGGACTGGGTGGGCAAGGGCATCACCAACACGCCGATCGCCACATTCGCCGACAAACAGGGCGGCTTCAGCGTGGGCGGCGCGATCAAGCAGAGCAAGGCCTTCTTCTTCGCCAACGCCGACTGGGGCCGCAAGACGACGCCCACGGGTTTCTGCATTTCGGGGTGCGGGCAGACCTTCCGCGGCGCCGAAGCGGACGTCGCGTCGTTCTTCAACATCCTGAACACGAAGTACGGCTATTCAATCGACGGCGCGTCGGACGAGTTCAGCCGCACGACGAACTCGGACAAGTACCTGGGCAAGGTGGACATCAATCTCTCGTCCAACCATCGCCTCACGTTCCGCCACAACTACGTGAACGCCCTCAACGACATCGGCAGCACCAGCACGTCGAGCTACACCACGCCCGACGGGTTCTACCGGATTCGCAACAAGTCGAACGGTCTGGTGGCCCAGCTGAATTCCACGTTCGGCAACGCCGTCAATGAGTTCCGGATCGCCTACACGCGTGTGCGCGACCGCCGGGCGGGACAGGACTTTGAGAGCAAGCCGTTCCCGCGCGTCACGGTGCGTCTGGCCAGCGGCATTCAGATCACGGTGGGCCGCGAGAACTTCTCGGCCGCCAACGAACTGGATCAGGACATCATCGAACTCCACGACGACTACACGGTCCTGAAGGGGCGCCACACGATTACGATCGGCACCCACAACGAATTCTTCCAGTTCAGGAACCTGTTCATCCGCGACAACTTCGGCACCTACACCTTCAACAGCCTGTCCTTCTTCGACCAGGGCCTGGCCCAGCAGTTCGACTACAGCTACCCCACCAATCCCGGCCAAGCCGCGGCCGAGTTCGGGGTGCGCACCCTGGGCTTCTACGTGGGTGACCAGTGGCGCTGGCGCCCGAACGTGACCCTGACGATGGGCGCGCGTGTTGACGTGCCGATGTTCCCCGACAAGCCGACGGCCAACCCGGCCGCGGTGGCGAACTTCGGGTTCGCGACCGACACCACGCCGTCGGGCGTGCGCTACTCGCCGCGCATCGGTTTCAACTGGGACCTCGAGGGTGATGGATCCAAGCAGCTGCGCGGCGGCGTGGGCATGTTCTCGGGCCGCACACCGTATGTGTGGCTGTCGAACCAGTACGGCAACACGGGCATCGAGTTCCAGCGCATCGGCGCGTCGAACAACGCGGCGAGCCGCATTCCGTTCGTCGCCAATCCGTCGGGGCAGCCCACGACGGTCACCGGCGCATCGGGTTCGTCGTTCCAGAACGAAATCGACCTGATCGATCCCAACTACAAGTACCCGACGTTGCTGCGCGGCAACCTCGCGTACGAGACCAAGCTGCCGGGCGGCCTGGTGGCGTCGGGCGAGTTCCTGTTCACCAAGAACATCCAGGACGTCAAGTACCAGAACCTGAATCGCGACCTGCAGTCGGGCACGCAGAACCTCGATGGCCGTCCGATCTACACGCGCGACACCACGACGCTCAGCGACGTCATCTACCTCACGAACTCGAGTGAGGGACACACGTGGAGCGGCATCGTGGAACTGCGCAAGCCGTTCCGCAACGGGTTCTTCTTCAACTCGTCGTACCTCTACGGCGAATCGAAGGCGACCATGGAAGGCACGTCCAGCCAGGCGGCGTCCAACTGGGGCAACGTTCTGACGCCCGGCGACCCGAACAATCCGCCACTGGGCACGTCGGTCTACGACCCGGGTCACCGCGTCAACTTCTCGGCGTCGTACGAGATGGGGCTGTTTGGTGGCGCCACCGGCACGGCGTCGGTGTACTACTCGGGCCAGTCGGGCCGGCCGTTCACGCTGACCTACTTCGGCGACGTCAACGGTGATGGCCGCACGAGCAACGACCTGCTCTACATTCCGGCATCGGCGTCGGAAGTGGCGTTCACGGGCGGCACCTACCAGCAGCTGGTGAACTTCCTCCAGGAAGACGGTTGCCTGGCTGAGTACATTGGCAAGATCATCCCGCGCAACGTCTGCCGCGCGCCCTGGTCGAACCAGCTCGACTTCCGCTACAGCGTCGCGCTGCCGTTCCAGCGCGTCAAGGCGGAGATCTCGCTCGACATCATCAACGTGTTGAACCTCATCGATTCCAAGCGCGGCATTCAGGAGTACGCCACGTTCAACGCGATCTCGCCGGTCACGCCGGTGCTCACCTCTGGCCAGGTGACGGGATACAACATCTCGTTCATCACGGGCTCGAGCTTCCGCAAGTGGCAGCGCGACGACCTGCGCTCGCGCTGGCAGATGCAGCTCGGCGGACGGATCCGGTTCTAACACCGAACACCGTCTTGTAAGACACGAACGCCCCGGTCAGCATTGCTGGCCGGGGCGTTGCTACGTACGGATCACAGGGAGGCGCCGAGACAGGGAGGCCCTAGGCTGGACGCCGGATTACAAGAGGCACGGAGTTAAGGAGACGTGAGGAATCTGGACTGCCGCTCTGCCAAGAGCCGGGTCTTCTCCCCAGCTCTGCGTCTCCCTGTAATCCGTCGTGGACAGCGGTTACTTCAGGGCTTCCTGCACGCGCGACACAGCCTCTTTCAAGTAATGCTCATCCATTTCGATGCCCACAAAGTTGACGCCGAGGCGGCCGGCGGCGATGGCGGTGTTGCCCAGGCCGAGGAAGGGATCCATGACCGTGGTGAGGCGCGAGATGCCGTGCAGCAGCAGGCACTGCTCGGGTACCTTCGGCGGGAATGACGCCGGGTGCGGGCGGTCGCGGTCGCGGCTCTGGATGGTTTCGTAGGGAATGAACCACGTGTTGCCGCGGCAGCGCTTGCCGTCGCCGCCGGCGGCCCAGCGGGCCGCGTTGGACTTGTCCTGGTAGGGCACACCCACGGCGCGGCGGTCGAGTTTGGTCCGGCCGTCGGGCGTGAAGTGAAAGATGAACTCGTGGCAGTCGTTGACGAACCGCTCGCTGTTGATCGGCTTGTAGTGGCCCACCGCCATGTCGCGCTCAAGGCCGAGCGCCTCGCTTGTGGACTCGCGGTCGATGGCGATCGACTTCACCCAGTGAATGGTGTTCTGCAGCTTGAAGTAGCCGCGGGCGACCTGTGCCACCTCCAGCGGAATCCACGGGTCGGTCGGCTTGGCCCCGACGTTGAGGAAGAGTGACGCCTGGGGCCCGCACACCTTCGAGGCGGCCCGCAGCCATTGGTCCGTCCAGGCGAGATACTCGCCACGAGGCAGGTCGTCCTCGTAGGAGCGGTACTTGATGCCCAGGTTGTAGGGAGGTGACGTCACGATCGCGTCGATGGAGGCGCGTTCCAGCGCCGGCATCACCGAGAGACAATCGCCGTGGTAGAAGCGAAAAGTGGAAGTCCCGATGCAGAATTCGTATCGGGGGCCGGCCAGCTGGAGACGGGGTCGCGGAGCCGGCGGACGCAAGGAGCGTGGGCGCCGGACCGGGCGTGTCGAGTGAAGCGCAAGAGCCATGTAACAAGGCTTCTCGGCTGTTCAGGGTCTGAAGTACAGACCCCGTGTCAAAAAACTACGCCCGAACTGCCACCGTCGGAGTAAACCCGTGTGCCACGCGGTCGGCGCTCACAGGTTGATTCCGGACGTGGCCCGAAGAGACGCACACCGTGCTCTTCTCCTCGATGTAGGTGATTTCCCGCTTCGATCCCTCTTCCCGGTATCGACCCGTCACGCACCCACATGTCAGCGTCGTGAACCCCATCAAACGAACCAGGCTCATGGCAGTGACTTCCTCCAATCCTCTCTGCATGTTCGCTAATGCAAGCAACGTGCCCGACTCTGACTTGCCCGTGAGTGATGGCTGCATGGAACGCTCCTGGCGGAATAATCGGTCGATCCGGGCCAGGACTGCAGTACGAGCGCCGACGCCGGGGTCTCCGACTGTGTCAGTCGGGCCACGCTCGTTGGATTGATCGAAACAATCGGTTGGATTCAGTCGGGGCGGCCGAGTCGCTCGAACAGGCTCAGTTCCTGCGCTCGCTGGCGGCTGGCAAACCGCCGCGCGCGTGCCACCCGGACGATGAAGACCAGGTGGAGTCCGCCATACAGGGCCAGTTCGGCGAAGACGCCGGGGTCGCCCTGGCCGGACCCGGCCGTGAGGAGGACGACGGGGACCAGATTGAGCAGGGTTGCCGATACGAAGGCGACAGCGAAGAGCGCGTCGAGCTTGCCGGCCGGGTCGGTGGCGGCGCGGCCAAACGCCTCGGCGGTGTGCTCCCAGCGCGGCCCGTTGGGATCGGACGTCTCAAAGGCGGCCTGGAGGTAGCGGCCGATGCGCTCCACGCCGACGTGCAGCGCAAAGATGGCCTCGAAGACTCCGGCCAGCGCCAGGAGAGGCACCAGCAGGGTGACCGGGGAGGGCAGCCACGCCTGAACGGCCACGTGCAGGGCAGCCCAGGCGGTCAGCCCAGCCGCCGCCAGGCCAAGCCGGAGGGTGCCACGCTCGCGAATCGTGGCCCGGAGCGCGCGGAATTCCTCTGCCCTCAGTGTCTCGGGCTCGATGGGGCGGCCAATATTTTCTGGAGGGTGCAGAAAGACTCCTGACGTGCCGATAGTATACAAGTCAGGTTGCGGAAGTCTGAATACGGATGGTACTATCGCGGCCGTCCGGGGGGATTGGGCGTCAAACTAAGCAGCAAGGCTCGTTAAGGGTCGCCGGAGGGTTTCACGTGTATGTGTACGGCCGACTGAATCGAACAGTTTCCATTGCGGCGCTTGCGGTCATCTGCAGCGCCTCGTTCGTTGGTCAGGCCGCGGCGCAATCGCGCCCGCCCGCTAAGGCCCCTACCACCCAGAAATCGACAGCCGCAAGACCGGTGGTCAAGCCGGCCGCCAAGAAGCAGGCGACCACCACCCGGAGTGCAGCGACCCGCACGAGGGCTGCTCGTGCCCGAGCCGCCGCCCTCGCGCGCGCAGCCGCAGCCGCCCGCATGGTGCGCGAGGCGAACACGCCGCGCTACAAAAAAGACGCACTCGGCAACATCGTCCCCGACGTGCGCGCCGCCGCGGCGATTGTGTTCAATCCGCAGACGAACGAAGTGCTGTGGGAAGCGAACTCACACGACCGGCGTTCGATTGCCAGTCTGACCAAGGTGATGACCGGCGTGGCGTTTATCGCCGACGAGCCGGATCTGAGCCGTCAGGTCACGGTGGTCACCGCCGATGTCCGCGGCGCCAACGTCACCTATTTGCGCGCCGGTGAAACGCTGGCCCTGCGCGATGTCCTCAACCTCACGCTGATCGCCTCCGACAACGCGGCCGCCCGCATTCTCGCGCGCACATCTGAAGGCGGCACGCCGGCATTCGTCGCACGCATGAATGACATGGCGCGGCAGCTGGGCCTGACCAACAGCCACTATGCCGACCCTTCCGGCCTTGACGATCGGAACGTGTCTTCGGCGTACGACGTGTCGCATCTCATTGCGTTTGCCAGCGCCAACCCCCAGCTCGCCTCGGTCATGAGTGCCGCGAATTACCAGGTGCGCACGAATCGGCGCGTGATCAAGATCAACAGCACCAACAAGCTCCTCGGCACGGGGATGGACATCGTGGCGGGCAAGACGGGCTTCATCAGGAAGGCCGGCTACTGCTTCGCGACGTTGCTGCAGATTCCGCACGGCAGCCAGGTGGCGGTCGTGGTGCTCGGTGCCACCAACAGCACACTTCGGTTCGCCGAGGCGCGTCACCTGTTCAACTGGGCCGTTGGGCGTGCGAACGGATTGGTAGGCGGCGGCGATATCGTTGAACGGTAGTCGTCCCCGCAAGTCCCTCGCCGGTCGCACCCCACGGCTCGGCGTTCTCCACATCGCATCGGAAGCCGCGCCCTTTGCCAAAACCGGCGGCCTCGCCGACGTCGTCGGCGCATTGCCGCTGGCGCTCGACGCACTCGGTCACCGCGTGACCACGGTGTTGCCGCTGTATCGCGGCATGTCGCTGCCGGGCGCCGAAATCCGCCCCCTCGAAATCACCCTCGGCACCCGGCGATGGCGGGGGAGCCTTCATGTGCTGGCGCAGGGCGCCACGCGCCGTGTCGTCGGCGTGGACGTGCCGGACTGGTACGATCGCGACGGCCTTTACGCGCACGGTGGCCGCGACCATCCCGACAACGCTGAACGCTTCGCCGGCCTCGCGCACGCGGCCCTGGACTTCGCGCAGCACGATGTGGATGGCGGCCGCATCGACATCGTGCATGCGCATGACTGGCAGGCGGGCCTTGCACCGGCCCTCATCCGTCAGCAGCCGGCCCGCTGGACGCGCGTGGCCCGTGCGGGTCTGGTGATGACCATTCACAATCTCGCCTATCAGGGGTTGTTTCCCAAGGATGTGGTGAACCGGCTGGCACTGGGCTGGGACATGTTCACGCTGGCTGTCGGCGAGTTCTGGGATCAGCTGAGCTACCTCAAGTGCGGCATCGCGTCGAGCGACATGGTGACGACCGTGAGTCCGGCCTATGCGCGCGAGACCGTGCAGCCGGAGTTCGGCTTCGGTTTTGACGGCGTGTTGCGCGCCGTGGGCGACCGGTACGTCGGCATCCTGAACGGCATCGACACGTCGGTCTGGGATCCGGCCTCCGATCCGTTCCTGCCGGCCCACTACTCACTCGATGATCTGGCGGGCAAGCGCAAGAACAAACGCGCCTTGCTCGAACACTTCGGCTTGCCGGTGGGCGACGATGCGCTGGCGAGACCGGTGATCGGCATCGTGTCGCGCCTGGTGGACCAGAAAGGGTGCGACCTGGTGTTGGCGGCGGCAGAGCAGTTGATGGCGGTTGACGCCACCTGGGTGGTGCTCGGCTCCGGCGAAACACACTACGAGAGCGCATTCAAGGTGTTGGCTGGACGATTCCCTTCGCGCATGGGTGTAAGCATCGGGTTCGACGAGGGTGTGGCGCACCTGATTGAGGCCGGTGCGGACCTGTTCCTCATGCCTTCGCGGTTCGAGCCGTGCGGGCTCAATCAGATGTACAGCCTGCGATACGGCACGGTGCCGGTGGTGCGGGCGGTTGGCGGACTTGATGACACGGTCCGGGGATACGCGCCACGCGCGCGGCGCGCAAACGGTTTCAAGTTTCGCGAAGCCACGCCTGACGCGTTGCTGCGCTCCGTGCGCCTGGCGCTGCGCATCTATCACAGAACAGACCGGTGGTCGGCCTTGATGCGCGAAGGGATGAGCGATGATCACTCATGGGGGCCATCGGCCCGGGAGTATGTCAAAGTGTATCGACAGGCGCGGTATGCGGCCGCCCTGCGATGGGCCGAGTGAGACCGGGCCGAGAGGACGAGCGATTCATGGCTTCTGACAAGGTAACGACGTTTACAGACGACAACTTCGACACCAACGTGCTGCAGGCGAGCACGCCGGTGCTGGTGGATTTCTGGGCGGAGTGGTGCGGCCCGTGCCGCGCGCTCGGACCGACGATTGACGCGCTTGCGGGCGATTACGCCGGCCGCGTCTCGGTGGGCAAACTCAATGTGGATGAGAACCCCGGGATCACCGTGAAATATATGGTGCGGGGCATCCCCACCGTGATGCTGTTCAAGGGTGGCCAGGTGGTGGAGCAAATTGTCGGGGTGGCCGACAAGGCCGAGTTCAAGAAAGTCCTGGACAAGCACCTCTGATGGCCGCGCAGACGAGGGAGGTCACGATCATCGGATCGGGCCCCGCCGGCCTGACGGCCGCGTTGTATTCGGCTCGCGCCAATCTGAAGCCCCTGGTGATCGAAGGCCTGGAGGCCGGCGGTCAACTGATGTTGACGACGGCCGTGGAGAATTTTCCCGGCTTTCGTGACGGCATCATGGGGCCCGATCTCATGGCGGCCATGCGTGAGCAGGCGGAGCGGTTTGGGGCCGAGATCGTGCGTGGGAATGTGAACGCCGTAGATCTCTCGTCGCGGCCGTTTGTACTCACCGTGGGCGAAGATCGCATCGAGACCCAGACGCTCATCGTCGCGACGGGCGCGTCGGCCAAGTTGCTGGGCCTGCCGTCCGAGCGCGCGTTGATGGGGCACGGCGTGTCCACGTGCGCCACATGCGACGGGTTCTTCTTCCGGGGCAAACCCATCGCGGTGGTCGGCGGGGGAGACTCGGCGCTCGAAGAGGCGATCTTCCTCACGCGCTTCGCCTCACAGGTGACGCTGGTGCATCGGCGCGATGTGTTTCGCGCGTCGAAGATCATGCAGGACAAGGCGCTGGCGAACCCGAAGATCGTGGTCGAGTGGGACAGCGAAGTGCTGGAGATGCTGGATCCGACAGCAGGCGCCGTCAACGGCATCGTCTTGCGCAACCTCAAGACGGGCGTGCAGAAGACGCTGGCCGTGGAGGGCGTATTCGTGGCGATCGGCCATACGCCGAACACCAGTTTATTCAAGGGGCTGCTTGACGCCGACGCCGGTGGGTACCTGATCACGCACGACGGATCGCGCACAAGCGTGGAAGGTGTGTTCGCGTGTGGCGACGTGCAGGACCACGTCTATCGTCAGGCCATTACCGCTGCAGGATCGGGCTGCATGGCGGCGCTTGATGCCGAGCGTTACCTCGAGTCGATCCAGCCGCCGCCCAATACGCTCGCGGCGTCCGCGGCATCGTAAAACACCACCGCCTGGCCTGGCGTGATGGCCACTTGCGGATCGTCAAACCGCAGGTGCGCCGTGCCGTCTCCCGTCGACACGACCGTCGCGGGGGCGTCCTGGTGGCGATGCCGGATGCGGGCGGTGACCCGGGTTGGCCCGTCGGGCGCCGTGCCGGAAATCCAGTTCACGCCCGTGGCCGTGAGTTCGTGACTGCCGAGCGCCTCGCGCGCGCCGACGACCACGCGCTCGCCAACGGGTTCGAGCTTCAACACATACAGGGGCGAGCCCGTGCTGAGACCAAGTCCCTTGCGCTGGCCCACTGTGAAGTGATGGACGCCGCGATGTTCGCCAAGGACCTGTCCCTCGGCGTCCACGATTTCGCCGCGCGCAGGAGCCAGCGGCGCGTGGCGTTCGACAAACCGTGCGGTGTTGCCGTCAGGCACAAAACAGATTTCGTGGCTGTCGGGTTTGTCAGCCACCGATAAGCCGAGCCGCTCGGCATGGGCGCGCACTTCGGTCTTGTTCAGGTGCCCGACGGGGAAGCGTGCATGCGCCAGTTGATCCTGTGTCAGCGTGAACAAAAAGTACGACTGATCCTTGCCGGGGTCGACGCCGCGCAAGAGACGGTAGCGCCGGTCATCCTCATCAAAGACCACTCGCGCGTAGTGTCCGGTGGCCACCACTGAAGCATCCAGGCCGGCCGCGCGTTCGGCCAGCGTGGAAAACTTCAGGTCGGCATTGCAGTGCACACACGGAATCGGTGTGCGGCCCGCTGCATACTCCCGTACGAAGTTGTCCACCACCGTGGCCTTGAACTCGCGTTCAAAATTCACGATGTAGTGGGGGAAGCCCAACTGCTGGGCCACGCGCTTGGCATCGTGCAGGTCGTCGATGCTGCAGCAGGAGCCGAACTTCGGCGCACCGTCCTCGGTCTCACGCTGATCGTACAGCTGCATCGAGAGGCCCACCACGTCGTAGCCCTCTTCCACCATCAAGGCCGCGGCCACCGACGAATCCACGCCCCCGGACATGGCGACTACGACGCGCGTCATTTCTTCGCTCCGACAGAGGGCCTGTTTCCAATGGAGGCAGCGGTCTGACTCAGGCGGCGCAGTTTATCCACAAGCGCGGGCACTCGGGCGATGACCGTCTCGATGTCGGCGTCGGTCGTGTCTGCGCCAAGGCTGAATCGCAACGACGTGCGTGCGCGAGAGGCCGACAGGCCCATGGCGGTCAGAACGTGGGAGGGTTCGAGGGTGCCCGACGAACAGGCCGATCCGGTCGAGACGGCGATGCCTTCGAGGTCGAGGGCAATCAACAGCAGTTCGGCCTCGACGCCGTCGAAGCTGATGTTGGTTGTGTTCGGCACGCGCGATTCAACGGCGCCGTTCACGTGAGTGCCGGGCACGCCATCAAGCAGGCCGCGCTCGAGCCGATCTCGGCGGGCCGCAACCGCAGGGGCAACCGATTGCAAAGTGGCGTGTGCGTACGAGGCCGCAACTCCGAGGCCTGCGAGCCCGGCTACGTTCTCGGTCCCCGCTCGTCTTGAGCGTTCCTGTTTGCCGCCCGTCTGCTGGGCCAGCAGCCTGAGGCCGCGGCGCACCCACAACGCGCCGGTGCCTTTGGGGCCGCCGAACTTGTGGCCCGAGAGCGAAAGCATGTCCACGCCAAGCGCGTCCACCGACACGGGCACTTTGCCCACGGTCTGCACCGCGTCGGTGTGGAACCACGCGCCGTGGGCACGCGCCAATGCGGCGAGTTCCGCAATGGGCTGCAGTGTGCCCACCTCGTTGTTGGCGTGCATGACGCTGACGAGTCCGGCGTCCGGTTCCTCGTTCAATGCGGCGTCGAGCGCGGCGGGCGCGACGATGCCCGAGCGATCGACCGGCAGGCGGGTGATGCGCCATCCCCGGGCTTCCATGGCCGCACAGGTGGCAAGCACGGCCTCGTGTTCGATCACCGTCGTGATGAGACGGCGGCGATTGCCAGTGTTGAGGGCGTCCACCGCGCCTCGTATGGCGAGGTTGTCGGCTTCAGTACCGCTCCCCGTGAGGACAAGATCACTGGCGCGCGCGCCGATGAGATCGGCCACGCTGCGGCGCGCGTCATCGAGGACGGCGCGCGCCTTCTGTCCAGGTGCATGGATCGATGACGGGTTGCCCGGCGTGTCGCGAAGAACGCGACACACGGCATCCACCACACCCGGAGCGGGCGGGGCGGTGGCGTTGTAGTCAAGATAGATCTGCATAGATTTGCACGCGGTGGATTCATCGTAGCACTCCCGCTGTATACTGGTGCCCATGTGGAAGCGAGATGAGGCAGTTCGGCCGCCGTCGTCGGCGCCCGCTCCAACAACACCGGCACCGGCAGCACCACCGCCAGCGCCCTTGGCCATGGGCGGCGCTGCCGCACCCCCAATAGGGAGAGACCAGGTGAATATCGGCAAGAGCGTCGTCGTTAAAGGCGAACTGAGCGGCAGCGAAGACCTGACCATCGAAGGTGTCATCGAAGGCACCATCGAGCTCAGGCAGAATGTGCTCACGATTGGTCCGAGCGGCAAGATCAAGGCGCAGATCATCGCGAAGGCCGTGATCGTGCTGGGCGAAGTGCATGGCAACATCACCGCCACCGACAAGGTGGAGATTCGCGACACCGGATCGGTGGATGGCGATGTGACGGCCCCGCGTATCGCGATTTCCGACGGCGCGCACTTCCGGGGCGCCATCGACATGCAGCGTTCTGGTACCGAGGCGAAGCCGGAGGGCCGGTCGGCCCCCGACAAGGCGCCACCGCTGACCGGGCCCGCGAGCCCCACTGCGGGTGTCCCGGTTCGCTGACGCCCGTGCTGAATTGGGGGCAGAAGCAGCCGGCGCCTGATGCAGGCGTTGGTGCGCCGCCTGCGCCCGACTTCACCATTGCCTCGTCGCTGGTGTTCCCTAAGTTCCTGTCGGTCGTTGGCCGGCGGGAGCATCCCGTGCTGCTTGACCTCGGGCCCGTCATCGGGTCCAACGTCCAGTTCTTGACCGAGCGGCTGACCTGCAAGCTTCATATCGAAGACCTGTTTCAGGAGATCGAAGCGGCGGCCCGGGCGCGTGTGCGTCAGGGGCTTGAGGCCGCGCTGTTCAAGAGGCTGGGCCAGGGGCCCGAGTCGGTGGACGGCATTCTTTGCTGGGACGTCTTTGACTTCCTTGATCGTACCGCCGGTGTGGCGCTCGCAAGCCATCTGGAGACGCTGCTGCGCAAAGGCGGCGCCCTCTATGGGTTCTTCGGCACCACGGCCGTCGACTTGGATCACTACACGCGCTACACCATCAAGCGGGAAGACCGGTTCGAGCTTCGGCCGGTCCCGGCCACACCGGTCAAGCGGCGTGTGCTGGTCACCCGCGAGATCAACATGATGTTCGAAGGGTTGATGTCCGCCGACTCCGTGTTGCTCAAGTCCGGCACACGCGAAACCCTGTTCCGTCGTCCTGCCTAACCGTAAAGTGCGATATCGTCGGTGGTATGGCAAGCAGGCCGACCATTGCGTTCCTGAGCGACTTCGGCACGCGCGACCACTATGCCGGTGTGATGAAAGGCGTGGCGCTCAGTATCTGCCCTGATGCCGTGCTCGTGGACGTATCGCACGACCTGCCGGCACACGACATCCCATTTGCCGCACGCGAGCTCGCGGCCACCTACAAGTATTTTCCCTCGGGCACGATCTTCCTCGTCGTGGTGGACCCCGGCGTGGGGTCGGCGCGTCGGGGCATTGCGGCTGATCTGGGAGAATGGCGATTTGTGGCGCCTGACAATGGCGTGCTCACCGGCGTCTTTCAGGAAGCGCCGCCGAAGAAAGTGGTGGAGTTGACCGAGCGGCGGTACGCGCGACCCACGGTGTCGCGCACGTTTGAGGGACGGGATCGGTTTGCCCCGGCCGCCGCCTGGCTGGCCAAGGGCATCCAGTTGCCGGCGCTCGGCCGCGTGATCAGCGACTATGTGCAGGTGGACCTGGTGCAGCCAGTGGTTGACGACGCCGGGATTCGTGGCCAGGTGGTGCGGGTGGACCGGTTTGGCAACGTCGTGACCAATATCAGCCGGCGAGTCTGTGAGAAACTCGGCGGAGCCGACGGCGGCGTGCACATTGAGATTGGCGGCCGGGATGTGAGCCGCGTGGTGTCCACGTTTTCGGAGATTGCGGTGGGCGAGATCGGGGCGTTGTTTGGCAGCACCGATCATCTGGAGTTCGCGGCCCAGGCCGCCAGCGCCGCCGACGTGATGGGTGTAAGCGTGGGCGCGCCGGTGTCGGTCCGTCGCCGGTAGCAGGTAGGCATACACATGACAGGAGTCGTCGCGCATGGCGTTTGATCTTTCCCTTCAGTTGCTTCGGGTCGTTGAGCAGGCGGCCATCGCCTGTGCGCACACCATGGGGCAGGGTGACCGGCACGGGTCGGATCGCGTGGCGGTGGAAGCCATGCGTTCCACGCTGGACTCGGTGCCCATCGACGGCACGATTGTGATCGGCGAAGGCGAACGCGACGAAGCGCCGATGTTGTTCATCGGTGAAAAGGTCGGCCAGGGCGCGACAGGCGTGACGGGATTGCCTGAAGTGGATATCGCGGTGGATCCGCTCGAGGGCACGAACCTGTGCGCGCTCGGCGAGTACAACGCCATCGCGGTTCTTGCGGCCGCGTCCAAAGGCGGCCTGCTGCATGCGCCCGATCTCTACATGGAGAAATTGGTGGTGGGCCCACGCGCGAAACACGCCGTAAGCCTGGACCGGCCGGTGAAAGACAACCTGAAGTCGATTGCCAAGGCTCTTGAGCGTGATGTGGATGACCTGGTCATCATGGTGCTCGATCGGCCCCGACACGAGAAGTTGATCGCCGACATCCGGTCGGCCGGCGCGCGCATCCGGCTGATCGGCGATGGTGATCTGTCGGCGGGCATCGCAGCGGCCGTGGACGGATCGGGTGTCCACGCGGTGATGGGGACGGGCGGCGCGCCCGAGGGTGTGCTGACCGCGGCAGCCATGCGCTGCCTCGGGGGAGAAATCTACGCGCGGCTCGTGGTGGCCAAGCCCGAAGACGAAGAGCGTTGCCTGAAGATGGGCATCACCGACTTCCGTCGGATCTATGGGGCGAGTGATCTCGCGTCGGGTGAGGCCATCACGTTTGTGGCCACCGGCGTGACCGACGGCGCGTTGATGAAGGGGGTCCGGTTTTTTGGTCACGGGACACGGACCAGTTCCATCGTGATGCAGAACGAACCGCACCAGATTCGTTTTATCGACACCATCCACGTCACCGATCGTGGCTCAGACCTCCGCATCCGGTTCTGACGAGGGCGCGCCTGACTGGCGCCGAAATCTCGGGGCGGTGACGGTCGCCACCTTCATCGGTTTTACCGGCTTCACGCTGGTGATGCCGTTCCTGCCTCTGTACTTCGAGCAACTCGGCGTGTCTGAGGTGGGGGAGATCGCCGTGTGGTCGGGCGTGAGCCTTGGCATTACGCCGGCGGTGACGGCCATTATGGCGCCCGTCTGGGCGCGGGTGGGTGAGCGCTACGGCCACAAGCTGATGGTGGCGCGGTCGCTCTTCAGTTTCGTGGTGATCATGGCCGCCATGGCATTTGTCACCGCACCGTGGCAAGTATTTGCGTTGCGCGCGGTGCAAGGGCTCTTTGCCGGGTACGGCATGTTGGCGCTGACCATGGCCGCGCAGTCGGCGCCCGCGGCGCAGATGGCGAGCGCGATCGGCTGGGTGCAGACGGCGCAGCGCCTGGGGCCGGCGCTGGGGCCGGTGGTGGGCGGCAGCCTGGCGCAGGCGTTCGGCCTGCGGATGGCGTTCATCGGTGCTGCGGTGTTGTTTTTTGGGGCGTTCGTGCTGGTGCTGGTGGGGTATCGCGAAGCCCGCGGCGTCCGGCCGGATGCGTCGGTGGCGGCAACGCCCCGCGTGACGTTGCGGTCACTGATGGTGGTGCCGCATTTTGGTCTGTTTCTTGTGATGGTCTTCAGTCTGCAAAT
This sequence comes from Acidobacteriota bacterium, assembly GCA_016716905.1. Taxonomy (NCBI): domain Bacteria; kingdom Pseudomonadati; phylum Acidobacteriota; species Acidobacteriota bacterium. The sequence goes on from JADJUS010000003.1 coordinate 618,834, forward strand.
GGTCGATCGCAGTTTTGGTCCTGTCCTTCCGCTGTATCTCCGGGAAATTGGGACACCGTTGTCCAGTGTGCCCGTGGTGGCGGGGTTGGTGTTCACGGTGGCGGCCGGCGCAGCCGCCATCGGCAACTACTTGTGCGCGGTACTCCTGCGGCACACCGGCCCGGCGCATCTGGTGATGGGCGCCTCGGCCCTGGCGGCTGTTGGCGCGGTGGTCTTCAGCGTCGGTCCGGGCTTCAGCGCGCTTGTGGGGGCTGCGGTGATTTTCGGACTGGGCATCGGCGTCGCGTTCACCACCATCTACACGGTGGCCGGGCAGCGCGTGCCTGAGCGCTCGCGTGGTGTGGCCTTCGGCTATCTGACCACCGCGTCGCTCTCGGGGCTGGCGCTGAGCCCGGTGGTATCCGGCTTACTGGGCGCCGTCAGTATGCGCAGCGTGTTTGTGGTGGATGCCATGGGCCTGGCTGCGGTGGCCTGGGCCGTGCGGAGGATGCGATGATCGCCGGTCCCCGCGTCCTGCGTATCAATCCAGCCGAGTGCACCGTCGAGGACCTGGCTCCGGCCGTGGCCTGGCTACGTGACGGAGGCATCCTTGCGCTCCCGACCGACACCTTGTACGGCCTGGCGGTGGACATCAAGAGTTCGCTGGCCGTGCGCCGGTTGTTTGCGATCAAAGGCCGGCCCGCGCGCGCGGCGCTGCCCCTGATTGCCGCGAATATCGCGCAGGTGGTGGCGTGCGGCGGTCGGCTGGATGCGAGGGAAGCCGCGCTCGCAGGGGCGTTCTGGCCGGGCCCGCTCTCGATCGTCCGCGACGCGCCCGCCTGGGTGGCTCCCGAAGTGCATGGCGGGCACCGCACCGTGGCGATACGTGTGCCCGACCATCTCGTGGCGCGACGGATGTGCGAAGCCTGGGGTGAGCCGCTCGCGGCCACGAGCGCCAATGTCACGGGCGCGCCGGCGTCCGATCGCGCAGACGCGCTGGGCGTGATTGCAGACGACCCGCATGTGCTTGTCATTGATGCTGGTGTGACGCCGGGAGGATTGCCTTCGACACTCGTGGATGTGCGCGCGGCGCGCCCCGTGCTGCTGCGCGAAGGCGCGATCCCCTGGAGCCGCGTGTTAGAATTCATACACGGATGAGCACAGAGCGTGCGGCATTGCTGACGCTGATGACTCGTGCCACGCGGGGTGTGGATCACGAGACCTCGCTCGATGAACTTGGCGGGTTGGCCGGCGCGGCTGGCGCCACGGTTGTCCTGCGAGCGATGCAGGAGCGTGCCTCACCCGATCCCGCCACATTGTTCGGCAAAGGCAGAGCCGCAGAAATGGCCGCGGCGTGTGATGCCGCAGATGTCGATGTGGTAATCGTCGATCACGTGCTCAGCCCCGCGCAGGCCCGCAATCTTGAAGCGGTGTTCCACCGCAGAGTCATCGACCGGACAGAGCTGATTCTCGACATCTTCGCGCGAAGGGCGCGTACCCGCGAGGGCAAGCTCCAGGTGGAACTGGCCCAGTTGCAGTACAAGCTGCCGAGACTGGTCGGGTCGGCCGAGGCGCTCTCTCGGCTTGGCGGCGGCATCGGCACAAGGGGACCTGGCGAAACCAAGCTCGAGACCGATCGCCGGCGCATCAGGCAACGGGTGTCGGCCCTCAAACAGGAAATTGCGGAAGTCAGCGAGCGCCGGGGATATGTACGCGCCAGGCGCAAGCGCGGCGAAGTACCAACTGTGGCGCTCGTCGGTTACACCAACGCGGGAAAGACCACGTTGTTCAACGCGCTGACCGGCGGTGATGCGGTGGTCTCAGACGCGTTGTTCGTCACGCTCGACCCCTTGGTGCGCAGGGTCAAGTTGCCCGATGCGCGGCAGATCATGGTGTCGGATACGGTCGGGTTCATCGATCGGCTGCCGCACCAGCTGGTGGCCGCATTCCGCGCCACGCTCGAAGAAGTGATTCACGCAGATCTCCTGCTGCACGTCATCGACGCCGCAGCGCCTGACCGCGAGCGCCGGGAGCGCGCCGTGCGCGACGTGTTGACCGAGATTGGCGCCGGCCTGGTGCCCATGCTCGACGTGTTTAATAAATGCGACCAACTGTCGCCGATGGATCGCGACAGACTGACGACAACCGCGCCGGGCGCCGTGTGTGTCTCGGCCGTGACCGGCGAAGGTGTGCAGGATCTTGTGGACGCCGTCGCGTCCAGAGTGGCCATGGACACCGAGCGCGTCACCTTTCATCTCGATTTTGCGAGCGACGCCGATCGGCAGGTGCTGGTGGAACTGCATCGCCATGCCCGGGTCACGAGCCAGATCACCGTGGGCGCCCAGGTGACGGTGGAGGCTGATGTGCCACGACGCCTGCACGACCGTCTGTTGCGCCTCCAGGAGATCGCATGACCCGCCGCGTTCGCCGGGATTGGGTGCGCACGGCGCTGGCCGCGTCGGTGCTGGCCACGGCGGCCGCGTGTGCGTCTGGGCCAACCGCGACACCCGCGCTGCCAGCCACGCCGACCTACCGCGAGGTGCCGCAGTTGACGGTGCCCGCCGGCCTGCAGGCCACGCCCCAGATCAGGGCCCGCCATGACCAGGCGTGGCGCCGCCTCCAGTCGGGTGACCTGCGCGGTGCGAACCGCGACTTTACAGACATCCTCCGGCAGTCGCCCGACTTTTATCCGGCCGCCGCTGGACTCGGCTACCTCGCCTCCATCGATCGCAAGTACGACGACGCGGCAAAGCGCTTCGATGGGGTGGTCGCCATGGACCGCACGTACCTGCCGGCGCTACAGGGCCGCATGGACGTGGCGCTGGCGCGCGGAGAGGATGTGGTGGCCGTCACCATGTCCGACCTCATTCTCGCCGTGGACCCAGGCCGCGACGACGTGCGCGAACGGCAGGAAGTGCTGCGACTGAGAGTGGTGCAGGCGCAGTTGACCCGCGCGTCGGCCGCGCGCGCGGCGGGGCAGTGGGACGAGGCGCAGGCCGCGCTCGATCAGGCGCTGGTGCTGGTGCCCGATAGCGCCGTCGTGTTGCGCGACCTGGCGCAGGTGGAGATCGCTCGCGGCCGTCTGGATGAGGCCGAGGTCCACGCGCGCCGGTCGCTGGAACTCGACAACGGTGATGCCGAGGCGCACGCCGTGATGGCGAGTGTGCTCGAAGCGCACGGCCGGCCCCGCGAGGCGGCGGCCGCACTGGCGCGCGCCATTCGCATCGACCCGCGGCAGGAGTGGCGGGATCGCGCCGCCGCGTTGACCGCCCGTGCCGACTTCGACGCATTGCCGGCGGAGTACCGCGCCATCCCCTCGGCGGCCAGTATCACCAGGGGCCAGTTGGCCGCCATCCTGGGCATCCGGCTTCAGAACGCCCTCGGGCGCGCACCGCGGCGGGTCACGGTGGTCGTCACCGACGTGCGGTCGCATTGGGCGGCGCCGTGGATCCTGCCGGCCATTCGTGTCGGCTGGATGGACTCGTTCCCCAATCACACCTTCCAACCCTCGGCGCCGGTTCGGCGCGCCGAACTCGCCCAGGTCGTTTGGCGCGTGGCGCAGGACCTGGCCGCGCGGCAGCCGTCTGAAGTGGCCCGGTGGCGGGCATCGCGCCCGGTCGTGCCCGACGTCTCACGCGCCCACCTGGCGTATTCCGCCATCGCCGGTGCGCTCGCGACCGGTGCGATGAGCCTGTCGGCCAACGGCCGGTTCGAGGCCAATCGCTTCGCCGCCGGCGCTGAGGTCGTGGCCGCCGTCGCGCGTCTCGAGCAATTGGCGAAACAATAAGACTGGCCATGACGCTGTTCACCCCCGCGAACCTGCTCACGATTTCGCGAATGGTCCTGGTGCCGGTCTTCGCGCTGTGCATGTTGTACGGCTACCCGGGCTGGGCGCTGTTTACGTTTGTCGTGGCGGGCTTCACGGACCTGCTCGACGGTGCGATCGCCCGCTGGACAAACCAGCAGACCACGCTCGGGGCCTGGCTGGACCCGATGGCCGACAAGCTGCTGTTGCTGACGATGTTCGTGATGTTGACGCTGCCGGGCATGGGGATGACGTACCGGCTGCCGTTGTGGCTCACCGTGCTCGTCATCAGCCGCGATGTGGCGATTGTGCTGACGGCCGCGGTCATCAACCTCGCCGTGGCGCCGCGCACCTTCAAGCCGTCGCCCCTGGGCAAGGCCGCCACGGGCATTTACATCCTGACCGGCGTGGTCACGCTCTGGGGCAACTATCGCGGCCTACCCGGCGGCGTGTTGCCGGTCTTTGTGTATCTCTCGCTCGCGATCACGCTGCTCTCGGCGGCGGACTATCTGCGCCGAGTTACGCGCGTTCCCGGCGACACCAAGCAGGCGTAGTGCGCGACCGGCGGAGGTTCACACCTTCGTGCGGAAGTAGTCGATGGTACTCGTCAGTCCCTGCTCCAGCGCGACTTTCGGTTCCCAGCCGAGGATGGTGCGCGCACGAGTGATGTCGGGGCGACGGACTTTGGGGTCGTCGGTGGGCAGGGGCTTGAACACGATCTGGCTCGAGGAGCCGGTCATCTGAATAATCGTCCGGGCGATCTCTTCAATCGACATCTCGTGCGGGTTGCCGACGTTGACCGGGTCGTTGGTGTTTGAGTCTGCCAGTTTGAGGATGCCATCCACCAGATCCGTGACGTAGCAGAAGCTGCGCGTCTGGGTGCCGCTGCCGAAGATCGTGACGTCTTCGCCGCGCAGAGCCTGTCCGATAAACGTGGGCACGGCGCGGCCGTCGTGAATCCGCATCCGCGGGCCGTAGGTGTTGAAGATGCGGATGATCTTCGTGTCCACGCCGTGGTGGCGGTGATAGGCCATGGTGATGGCTTCCGCAAACCGTTTGGCTTCGTCGTACACGCCGCGCGGGCCCACCGGGTTGACGTTGCCCCAGTACGTTTCCTTCTGCGGATGCTCCAGCGGATCGCCGTACACCTCGGAGGTTGATGCGATCACAAACCGTGCGCCCTTCGCCTTGGCGAGTCCCAGCGCGTTGTGCGTGCCGAGCGAGCCCACCTTGAGCGTCTGAATGGGCAGTTCCAGATAGTCAATCGGGCTGGCTGGGCTCGCCCAGTGCAGCACGAGATCCACCGGCCCGCTGACATCGATGTAGCGCGTGACATCGTGACGGATGAACTCGAAGTCGCGATCGCGCAGGTGCGCGATGTTGTTGAGGTCGCCGGTCAGCAGGTTGTCGATGCCGACAACACTGTGGCCCCGGTCCAGAAGGGTTTCGCTCAGGTGGGATCCGATAAAGCCGGCGGCGCCGGTAATGACAACTCGCACGAGAACTCCTCAATAACTGTCAGTATGCCGCGCGGTGGATGCCCCGCATGACGGTGAGCCACATGATCTTGAAGTCGAGACTGATCGACCAGTTCTCGATGTAGTACAGGTCAAACTCGATACGTTTTTCCAGCGACGTGTTGCCGCGCCAGCCGTTGACCTGCGCCCAGCCTGTGATGCCGGCTTTGACCTTGTGGCGCAGCATGTACTGGGGGATCTGGTGCTTGAACTGCTCCACAAAAAACGGTCGCTCCGGTCGCGGGCCCACGATGGACATGTCGCCCTTCAGCACATTCCAGAACTGCGGCAACTCGTCCATGTCGGTCTTGCGCAGCCAGCGTCCCACCGCCGTGGCCCTCGGGTCGTCGTCGCGCGCCCAGATCGGGCCCGTCACTTCTTCGGCATCGATCGGCATCGACCGGAATTTCCAGACCGTGAACGACTTGCCGTCCAGACCCATGCGCTCCTGGGTGTAGAAGACCGGGCCGGGCGAGCTGCGTTTGATGACAAGCGCCACGAGCAGAGCCGGCACCGCGCCCACCACGATCACCCCTAACGACAGGGCGACGTCCACGGCCCGCTTCAGCAGGCTGTTGAAGCCCCGCAGCGGCATGTCGTTGATCGAGATGATCGGCATGCCATCCAGGTCTTCCAGTCGCGCCCGCAACGCGATGAACTGCAGCAGGTCCGGCACCACGTGAATCTCGATGCACTCGCGGCTCGCCATCTCGACCACGCCGAGCATCTTGACGTGTTCTTCCAGCGGCAGCGCCACATAGATCTCGTCGATGTGCTCGCGGCTGCAGATGTCCGAGGTCTCGGCCAGCGCTCCCAGGATGGGCAGGCCGCGATACCCGATGGTGTCACTAGTTGTGGCGCGGTCGTCCACAAAACCAATGAGCCTGAACCCGAGCTCGCCGTGCTGGAGAATGCGGTCGGCCACCATCCGGCCCAGATCGCTGGCGCCGACGATGAGGACGCGTCGAAGACCGATGCCCTTGCGCCAGCGGCGGCGCAGCTGCCAGCGCACGAACTCGCGCGACGCGAACGCAAACGCGACGTTGAGGCCGAGGAACAGCACCCACACCCACTGCGACACTTCCAGATAGCCCAGGGCCTTGCGGGCGTCGCTCAGGTGATAGGTCTGGACGTAGAGCGTGCCCACCAGGGCCAGCAGCACGGTGAGCAGGCTGCCCACGAGCACCGCGAAGAAGTCGTCCATCCGCGACCGTCCGCGTCGCAGGCGATACAGGCGTTGGAGATGGAACGCCACCGGCACCATGAACGCCACAAACGGCAACACGGTCAGGTACTGTTCAAGCGGCGGCGTGCCCTTCGGTGTTTCGATGAGTCCAGTCTGGAATCGAATGGCGTAGGCCAGCAGGAACGCCGCCGCCGCGGTCAGGATGTCGGACAGGATGTGAAACACGACGAAGAGGCGGCTGAAGCGTTTCACCATGCGTGCGGGCGCTCCAGCGCTTCGGTCACAAGGTGTGCCACGCCCGCATCAAAATGATCGATGCTGAAGGCGCACGCGCGGGCATGTAATTCTTCCGGCGACAACGGCAGGTTCTCGACCTGGCCCATGGCCTCCGCGAAGCGGGAGGCGTCGCCCACAGCGTCGCCGTCGCCGGGTTCCACCAGCCACCCCGAGACGCCGTGTTCGACGGTCTCACAGGCGCCGCCGCGCCCCAGAGCTACCACCGGCCGGCCGCAGGCCTGCGCCTCCACCGGGGCAATCCCGAAGTCTTCCTCGCCGGGCAGCACCAGTGCCCGCGCATTCCGGTACAGGTCGCGCAGTTCGTTGTCGCCGACGTGGCCAAGGAATTCAATGCCTGTGGCAGGGATGGCGCGGAGCCGATCCGCATCGGGGCCGGTCCCCACAATTTTGAGCCGCGCTCCCAGGATGGCGGCGGCACGAATGGCTGTATCGATTCGCTTGTAGGGCACGAGCGCAGAAACCACCAGGAAGTAGTCGCCAGGAGCCCCGTGGCCTGGCGTGTAGAACCCCGTGTCCACAGGCGGGTGGAGTACGGCGGCCCGACGATTATAGTACCGCTGAATGCGCCTCGCAACGTAAGCCGAGTTGGCGATGAAGCGATTGACGCGCGGTGCGGTGTCCCGATCCCAGCGCGCCAGCCACGACACCACATGCCGGGCAGCAGCGGACCCAAGGTGGCCGAGGCGCTCCGGACCGAAGTACGACGGGAACTGGTCCCACGCGTAGCGCATGGGCGAGTGGCTGTAGCAGACGTGCACGGCTCGCCCTGTGGGGACCACGGCTTTGGCCGCGCAGTGGCTGGTGGACACCACAAGCGTCGCGTCGTCGAGGTCGAACTGCTCGATGGCGAACGGGAACAGCGGCAGGTAGTGGCGATACCACCGTGCCGGCGCCGGCAGGCGGTTGATGAGTGACGATCGCACCTTGCGGTGTTCGATGACGGGCGTGACCGAACCGGGGACGTGCACAAGCGTCAGCAGATCTGCGTCGGGATACAGCCGGCACAGCGACTCAAGCACTTTCTCGCCGCCGCGCATCCCGGTCAGCCAGTCGTGGATCAGCACCACACTCTGTGTCGTGCGGTGCACGACCTTGTCAGGCACCGATCACCTGGCGGTAGACCGCGCGCGTGGCGTCGGCCGCCCGCGCCCAGGAAAAGGCCTTCACGCGGATGTGCCCGCGTCGCACCAGGTCGGCGCGCAGCGCGTCGTCTCCCAGCACCCGGCACATCGCGGCGGCCAGCGCGGCCGGGTCCAGCGGATCGATGAGCACGGCGGCGTCGTCCACCACCTCGGGCAGTGACGACACATTGGATGTGATGACGGCGGTGCCGCTGGCCATGGCCTCGAGCGGCGGAAACCCGAAGCCTTCAGACAGTGTCGGAAACACAAAGACCCGGGCCAGTTGATAGAGCGCGGCCAGTGTGGCGGCGGGCACAAAGCCCAGGAACCGCACGTGTTGATGCAGGTGATGGCGGTGCACCAGGCGCCGCAGGTTGGGGTACTTCGACAACTCGTCGCCAATGATCAGGAGCTTGACGTCCTCGTGGCCCGTCTTGCGCATGAGCGCGAAGGCCTCGATGAGGCGGTCCACGTTTTTGTGCGGCTTGATATTGCCGGCGTAGAGCACGAATGGCGCGTTCAGCATGAACCGATCGCGCACGCGGGCGACCTCGGCCTGGTCGGGTGGTTCGAGGAACCGCAGGTCCAGGCCGTTGTGGATCACGTCAATCTTGTCGGCGGGGGTGTGCAGGTAGTGCTGGATGTCGTCCTTGCTCGCCTGCGATACCGTAATCACCCGGCTTGCACGCCGTGCGCCGAGTGCCATGAACGTGCGGGCATAGGCGTACGCGGCGCGGTTCGGGAGGTACTGCGGGAATCGCAGGTGGATGCAGTCGTGGATGGTCACCACCACAGGGCCGGTCGTCAGCGGCGACACCACGTAGTGGGGCGCGTGGAAGAGTTGCACGCGTGCTCTCCGCACGTCGAGGGGCACACTGATTTGCTCACGGGCCGAGTAGTTGGGCGAGCGATCGACGAGTGGTTCGAATCGTGGCCCCAGCGATCGCACAAACTCCACATCGTCGGGCCGGCAGATGAGGACGTAGTGTTCCGGCGTGTCCTGCTTGCCGAACTCGCGCACAAGGTTGCGGACGTACGTGCCAATGCCGTAGTCATGCAGCTTGCGCGCGTCGATGGCTATGCGGACGGGAACCACAAGACTGATTCTATCGAATGGCGCGGCCGCGCATCGCGAGCCACGCCCGCAGCAGCGGAGCCCAGAGCGGTGAGTGTTTCTCGTAGAACCGCAGGTGGCTTCGGTCGTAGATCGGGGATACGGCCTGGCCCGTGGCGGCGAATGAGCCGCCGCGCAGGTGCAGGATTTCGGCGGCCGGCGTGAAGAGGATGCGGCCACCACGCGCGCGCAACGCGGCGCAAAAATCCACGTCTTCCTCGTACATGAAGTAGCGTTCGTCGAGCAGCCCCGCCTCTTCAGCGGCAGCGCGGCGCACCAGCAGGCACGCGCCTGAGACCCAGTCAACGGTCCGCTCCTGCGAGACATGTCGCGCAATGTATCGCCGGGCCCAGGGGCTCTTGCTTGCGGCCAGCTTCACACGCAGCCGCTGCACGGCCTCGCTCCAGGGCGTGAGCATCGGCCCGAACGACACTTCGGGCGACCGGGTGGCATCAATCAGTCGCGGTCCCGCAGCGACGACGCTTGTGGCCTCGAGCCGTGCGACCAGTCGATCAATGGCGCCCTCGGGCACCACGGTGTCGCTGTTGAGCAGCAGAATCAGCGGGGCAGACGTGCGCCTGATGCCCACGTTGTTGGCCGCCGCGAACCCGACGTTCTCGGGCAACGACACCATCTCAACATCGGGCCATTTTTCTGTGACCCAGGCCAGGCTCATGTCGGTCGACGCGTTGTCCACCACGCAGATGTGGTGAGGCACCGCCGGTGGCGCGTCCCGCAACGCCGCGAGGCACGCCACCAGATGAGCCGCGGTGTTGTAGTTGACGATGATGATGTCGAGTTGGGGGGTCACGCGGGCGACTCCCCATGGACCGCGCGTTCCAGCGTCGTGCGGAGCACGGACGCGGTGCGCGACCAGGTGAACGATGCTAGCCGGTCGCGGCCGCGATCCACGGCGGCGGCGTGCGCGCCGGCATCAGTCAGCAATGTCGTGAGGCCGTTGGCGATAGCGGGCACGTCCAGCGCCACCCGCAGGGCAGCATCGCCGTACACCTCTCGTGCGACCGGCGTATCGAGGAGCACGCTCGGCACCCCGTGCGCGGCGGCCTCCATCGGTGTCATCGCGAAACCTTCGTAGTCCGAAAGGAACGCAAACACACGGGCCGACCGGTACAGTTCATCAAGCTCGTCGTCCGACACATACGGCCGCCACGTAAACGCGGAACCGAGCCCCAGTGCGTTTGCGGTGGCGGCGGGATTAAAGAGAGGGTGTGTTCGATTGCCGCCCACGAGCGTCAGCCGCGCATCAGGCACGCGCGTGCGCACCAACGCCATCGCCTGGAGCAACTCCGGCGTGTGCCGCCGATGGAAGAGCGTTCCGACAGAGAGAACCAGAGGTTCCCGGCCGGAGGCGGGAAGTCCGCCGCGCCACACCGGCGCGCCTTGCGGAGCCAGCACGATGTCTTCGAGCGGCAGCCCGAGATAGCGATGGATTTCGGTGGCCGAGAAGTGTGAGACGGTGACCACCGCCGCGGCACGCCGCGCGGCGGCGCGGGTCACGACACGGCGCCGCAGGCCTTCGCGCCATCCGAATCCGCGCGGCTGCGCGAAGTACGAGAGGTCGTGAATGACCAGCACGAAGGGGCAGCCCAGTCGCAGGGGAGCGGTGTACGCGGGCGCGAGCAACACGTCCACACCGGCGCGCGCGGCCATCGCGGGCAGCCGTCGCTGTTCCCACAGGGTGCCAGCGGTTTCGGCTGGGTCAATCACCACGTCGCACGCGAATGACAGGTCCCGCACCCACGCCGGCGGATCGCCGTGCAGGAACAGGCTCACACGATGTGGGAAACCAGACCGCGACCACTCCTGAAGCACGCCGGCCAGGTACCGGCCGACGCCCGTCGGTGAGCCCGCGATCTCGCGGGCGTCGATCCCTATGTGGTGCGGTGCACCACGTCCAATGTGGCGCGCTGCGCCGGCGTCAGCCACGGCGCGCCTTTCGCTCGAGCGCGTGGGCCCAGGCCTCACGCGTGCGGTCCGCGGTGTTCGTCCAACTGAAGAGGCGTGACTGCACCAGGCCGGCTTCCCGCATGCGCAGGCGATCGTCGGCAGCAGAAACCACCGCGTCGAGTGCGGCCGCAAGCGCATCGGCGTCACCCGCGTGAAACAGCTTGCCGGCAGTGCCGACCACCTCCGGCAGCGCGCCCTGGTCTGCCACCACCACAGGTACGCCCATGGTCATGGCTTCAAGGGCAGGCAGACCAAACCCTTCCGTATGCGACGGGAGGATGCACGCCATCGCCGACGCGTAGAGCGATTGCCGGGCCTCGGGCGCCACATAGCCAAGGACGGTCACGTGCGGGGCCAGCGGCGGGGCTGCCGCGCGACTCAGGATGGGGCCCGAGTCGAGGCCGGCGCCGCCGGCCAGAATCAGTCGAGGTGTCGTGACTCCCCGTGCCTCGCGCGTGGCCCTGAGCCGCTCATAGGCGTCCAGCAGGAGGCCCACGTTTTTGCGCGGTTCAATGCTGCCCAGAAAGAGCAAGGGGGCATTCGCCGGCTCGGCGTCGCGCGGCGCCCAGTCGGGGCGGCCCAGGGGGCAGACGAAGATCTGCTCGCGCGCGACGCCCGTCAGTCGAACGACTTCCGATGCCGTATGTTGCGACACGACGGCGACGGCGTCGGCGCCCCTGATGTGCGCGGGTGCCAGTGACGGGTAGTCGCGCCTGATCTCGGCCGTCGTCCGCTCGGGATGCGTCAGGAAATCCAGGTCGTGCACCGTCACCACCTGTGCCGCGCGGTCCGAGGGTAGCCGCAACGGATGCGCGGAATGCACGACGTCGAAAGCGCCGCCGGTGAGGCGCTCCACGGTGGGCCACCCGGCACGATGCCAGAGCAGATTCAGTACGCGCACCGGAATACGCCGGTCGATGACGGTGGCCCCGGGCACCACGTCGGCTGCCAGCCGATGCTGCCACGATGATGAGAAGAGCGTCAGCGTTTCGGGCCGGCCGGGCGACGCGGTGCCGACAAGCGCGCGCGCCAGTTCATGCACGTATTCGCCGACGCCGGTTCGCTGGCGCAGCGCCGGTCGATAGTCGAGCAAAATCCGCAAGGGCGAGCCGGGTTGGATGGTATCACGAGTGCCGTAACTCCTTATCTGCCAACTGATTGACAGGTTTTGGAAGCGCATGATAGTTTCAGGACTTTGAGCCGGTAACGAAGAGGCGTGCATGCGGATTGCAGTGGTGGGAACGGGATACGTCGGCCTGGTGGTCGGCGCGTGTTTTGCGGAGACAGGCAACCAGGTCGTCTGTGTGGACAAGGACGCCGCAAAAGTCCGGGCGTTGCGACGCGGCAAGATCCCGATCTTCGAGCCCGGCCTCGAGGAACTGGTCAAGCGCAACGCCACAGAAAAGCGCCTGACCTTCACCCTCGATCTGAAGGCCGCGGTCCGCAAGTCTGACGTGATCTTCATCGCGGTCGGGACGCCGATGGGCGAAGACGGCTCGGCGGACCTGCAGCACGTGCTGGGTGCGGCCCGCGAAGTGGCGCGCGCGATGACCGGATACCGCGTCATCGTGGACAAGAGCACCGTGCCGGTCGGCACATCTGAACTCGTACGCGAGGCCATCCGTCGCGAGACCACCCATCCGTTTTCGGTCGTGAGCAACCCCGAATTCCTGAAGCAGGGCGCGGCGGTGGACGACTTCCTCAAACCTGACCGTGTGGTGCTGGGCGTGACCGACCAGAAGGCCGCCGATCTGATGGTGGAGTTGTACCGGCCGTTTACGCGGACGGGCGCGCCCATCATGGTGATGGATTGTCCGAGCGCCGAACTGTGCAAGTACGCCGCGAACGCCATGCTCGCCACGCGCATTTCGTTCATGAACGAGATCGCCAATGTGTGCGAACTGTTCGGAGCGGACGTGGACATGGTGCGCCAGGCGGTGGCCACCGACAAACGCATCGGGCCGGCATTCCTCTTTCCCGGCGTCGGGTACGGGGGCAGTTGCTTCCCGAAGGACGTGCAGGCCATCGTGAAGTTTTCGGCGGACAAGAAATACCGGTTCCGCGTGCTCGAGGCCGTCGAGGCCGTCAACGCCACACAGAAGCAGCGCCTGTTGCTCAAGGTCGACGCGTTTTTCGGCAAAGGCGCCAAGTCGCTGGCCGGCAAGACCATTGCGGTGTGGGGACTGGCGTTCAAGCCGCGGACCGATGACATGCGCGAGGCCCCGGCCATCCCGATCATCGAAGGGCTGCTGGCGCGCGGCGCCAAGGTGCAGGCCTATGACCCCGAGGCCAAGGAAGTGGCGCGCGGGATCTTCGGTACGTCCATCACGTACGCGCCACACGCCTATCAGGCGCTGACCGGCGCCGACGCCCTGCTCATCGTCACCGAGTGGAACGAGTTCCGCGAACCGGACTTTGCGAAGATGAAGAAAGCCATGAAGCGGCCCGTGATTCTCGACGGACGTAACCTGTACGACCCGAAGCAGGTGCGGGCACTCGGGTTCACGTACCAGTCGATCGGCCGTCCATGAACCAGGCGGACCCGAAGGCCGTCCTCGTTACCGGCGGCGCAGGTTACATCGGCAGCCATGCCGTCAAGGCGCTGGCGTTGGCTGGATACGACGTGTGCGTCTACGACAATCTGATGGCCGGCCATCGCGAAGCCGTCGCACGAATCGCACGGGCCGTGCCGGAGCGGAGCGTGACCCTGATTGAAGGCGACATCCTCGATCGAGCCCGCGTGCTTCAGGCGCTTCGGGAAAGCCGGGCGCAGGCCGTGCTCCACTTTGCTGCGCGCCTCTCGGTGGGCGAATCCGTACGTGAGCCGGCCAAGTACTACGAGACAAATGTCGTTGGTGGCCTGACGGTGCTCTCGGCCATGGCCGAAGCCGGGGTTTCGCGATTTGTCTTCTCGTCAACGGCCGCCACGTTTGGCGAGCCGCAGACCATCCCCATCGACGAATCACATCGCCAGCAGCCGATCAATCCGTACGGTGAATCGAAGCTGGTGGTGGAGCGCTTCCTGCAGCACCTGGACGATGCGAAGGGCGTGCGGCACGTGGTGTTTCGTTATTTCAATGCAGCCGGCGCCGATCCCGATGGCCTGTTGGGCGAAGACCACGAGCCGGAGGATCACCTGATTCCGCGCGCGCTTGGCGCCGCCATGACCGGGCGTCCGTTTCAGATTTTCGGCAGTGACTATCCAACGCCCGACGGCACGTGCGTGAGGGACTTTGTGCATGTGACCGACCTGGCTGACGCCCACGTCGCAGGGTTGCGTGCGCTTGAGGCAGGAAGGCCGTCGGCGTCCTACAATCTGGGCATGGGCGAAGGGGTGTCGGTGCGGGACGTGGTGGCCGCTGTCGGGCGTGTGACCGGCCTGCCGGTGCCTCACTCGATTGGACCGCGCCGCGAAGGTGACCCGTCCAGCCTTGTCGCCACCAGTGCGCGCGCCCGCGCGGAGCTGGGGTGGACGCCGCGCCACGGAGATCTGGACACGATTGTCGCGACGGCCTGGGCGTGGCATCGGGCGCATCCACAGGGATACGGCAGCCCAGAGTGAACGAATTCCGGCGCCTGCTCGGGTACGCGAAACCCTTCCGGGGGCGCCTGGCCCTGGCGGTGCTGGCGATGCTCGTCTACGCGGCCGGGTCCGTCGGGTTGATGCTCATCGTCAGGTTGATTTTCGATCTCCTGACTCGCCTTGAAACCCAGCAGTTGCCGGTCGTCACCGCCAACCAGGTCGCCGTAGCCCTGATTGCCGCGTTTGCCATCAAGGGACTTGGCGCGTACTTCTCGAGTTACCTGATGACGGAAGTCGGACAGCGCGTGGTGATGGACCTGCGCAACCGGTTGTTCCGCCACATGCTGAATCAGTCCGCGGCCTTCTTCTCCCGACGTACTTCCGGTCAGCTCATCTCACGAATCACCAACGATGTCAGTCAAGTCCAGACTGCCGCCGCCGAGACTGTGGCTGACCTGATTCGAGAGTCGATCACCGTCGTTGGGTATGCGGCGCTCTTGTTTTACCTTGATGCAAGCCTTGCGGTGCTGTGTGTCGCGACCGTCCCGCTCGTCGTTTATCCACTTGTGCGCCTGGGGCAGCGAGTGCGCAGCACCACGCGGCTCAGCCAGGAGCAACAGGAGCACCTGACGCACGTTGCCTCCGAAGGCCTCACCGGCCATCGGATCGTCAAGGCGTTTCGCGCGGAAGGGCGCGAGGGCGCGAGATTCGCCGCTGTCGGCGAGAAGCTGTATCGCACGAACATGCGGATCACGGCCGCGATGTCGGCATTGCCGCCGCTGATGGAGTTCATCGGTGGGCTCGGGGCGGCGGGTGCCGTGTGGTACGCCTCCGTCAAGATTGCCAATATCGACCCACTCACCGGACGTGGTGACCTGACCACGGGCGAGTTCATGTCGTTTCTTGGAACGGCGTTTTCGATGTACGGTCCCATCAAGAAACTCAGTCGTGTGAATGCGGGACTCCAGCAGGCGATCGCCGCGGCACAGCGCATCTTCGAAATGCTCGACACCCACTCCGAAGTAAAAGAGCGGCCCGGCGCAGCGCCATTGCCGCCCCTGCGCTCCTCGGTGGAGTTTCGCGACGTGGGATTCGCCTACGACGACACGCCCGACAAACACATCCTGCACCATGTGTCGTTCACGGCACGGGCTGGGCAGGTCGTGGCGCTCGTGGGGCTGAGCGGCGCGGGCAAAACCACGCTCGTGAATCTCATTCCGCGTTTTTACGATGTCACTGAGGGCGCGCTGCTCATCGATGGTGTGGATGTGCGCGACGTGACGTTGGCGTCGCTGCGGGGGCAGATTGCCCTGGTGACGCAGGAGAACGTGCTGTTCGACGACACGATCGCGACAAACATTGCGTACGGCGCCCCGCACGCGTCGCGCGACGCGATCGAAGCGGCCGCCAAAGCGGCGCACGCGCACGACTTCATTCTGGAGGTCGAGGGCGGCTACGAGGCGCGCATCGGCGAACGGGGGCAGCGGCTTTCGGGCGGACAGCGCCAGCGGCTGGCGATTGCCCGGGCGATCCTGACAAACGCACCCATCCTCGTCCTCGACGAAGCCACCTCGGCGCTCGATTCCGAGTCGGAGCAGGCCGTGCAGGCCGCGCTCGTCAACCTGATGCGCGATCGGACGACGTTTGTGATTGCACACCGGCTTTCGACCGTGCGCCACGCGGATCTCATCGTCGCGCTTGAGGATGGACAAGTGGCCGAGTTGGGCACACACGATACCTTGATCGACCGCGCAGGCGGCGTGTACGCGCGGCTGCACGCACTGCAGATGCTGGATGAGCGGGAGGAGACACATTGATTCGATCGATGACAGGCTTTGCCTCAGTCAGTCGTGAAGAGGCGGGGCAGCGGGTGAGTGTGACCGTGAAGTCGGTCAATCATCGATTCCTGGATGTGCAGGTGAAGATGCCGTCGGCGCTGGCGGCCGTGGAGGCGCGCCTCAAGGCGATGGTGCAGCAGCGGCTGACGCGCGGACGCGTGGAAATCGCCTTGTCGTGGGATCAGGTGGACGACACGCCGCGCGAGGTGGTGCTCAATGAGCGGCTGCTCGCCCAGATCAACGCGGCGGTGGATCGCGCGCGCGCCCAGGGGTTGGTGTCGGGTGCACTGTCGGCGTCGGACTTGTGCCGCATCCCGCATGTGCTTGAGGTGCGTGCGGCCGCCGAACGTGAGAGTGTCAGCGATGATACCGCCGGGCTGGTGGAACAGGCGGTGGGTGACGCACTTGATGCGTTGGTGATCATGCGCGAAACCGAAGGGACGTTCCTCGCCGCCGACCTGGATGCGCGGCTGTTGACGCTGCTCACTTTTGTCGAAACCGTGGAGCGCCAGGCCGCACAGGGACAGGCGGCGCTCGAAGCGCGACTGCGCGAGCGCCTGGCGGCGTTGCCCGTAGACATGCAGCAGGACCCGGCGGCGGTCACCCAGGAAGTGGTGAAGTTCGTGGCGCGGTCAGATATCCACGAGGAAATTTCGCGAATGCGCGGGCATGTGGAACACTGGCGACAACTGGCGGGCGGGCCCGAGCCGTGCGGCCGCAAGCTGGACTTTCTGGTGCAGGAAATGAATCGCGAGATCAACACCATCGGATCCAAGGCCGAGGGACTCAAGGCCACCGAACTGGTCGTTGGGGCCAAGGCGGAACTCGAGCGGGTGCGGGAGCAGGTGCAGAATGCCGAGTGAGGCGTCACGCGGCCTGCTCGTGGTGGTCTCGGCCCCGAGCGCCACCGGCAAGACCACCGTCGTCGAGCAGTTGGTGCAGGTGTTGCCCGGGTTGCGGATGTCGCGGTCGTACACGTCGCGTCCGGCGCGGCCAGGCGAAGAGGACGGACTCGACTACAACTTCATCAGCCGCGAGGCGTTCGAAGCGATGATCGCCGCCGAAGCGTTTCTCGAGTGGGCGGATGTGTTCGGCAATTATTACGGCACGGGGCGCGCCGAGACACTTACGCGGCTCGAGGCGGGCGAGGACCTGGTGCTGGTGATCGACGTGCAGGGCGCGCGCCAGGTGCGCGAGCGGTTGCCGGAAACCGTGGCCGTCTTCATGTTGCCGCCGTCGTTTGAGGTGCTCGAGCAGCGGCTGCGCAAGCGGAGCAAGGACCCGGAAGCCGAGATGCTGCGCCGGCTCGAGACCGCCCGGCGTGAGGTGGACGCGGTGGCCGCTTATGACTACGTGGTGGTCAACGACCTGCTTGAGCGCTGCGTTGGTGAACTGGCCGGCATTGTCGTGGCCGAACGCGCCAGACTCGCCCGCCGCAGGGCGACCGTGACGCCGATCATCGATACATTCAGAAATTCCTGACCCGCCTCCGCCAAGGCTACGGCGGGGCAGGCTCTGGACTCTGGACCCTGGACGCTGGACCCGGGACTCCTTGCCCCCGAATCGCGGTAGAATGATGGTTTGCAAGGAGCACTGATGGCCGATTCACCCAAGATCAACAACCCCGAGAGCCGCTTTGAGTTTGTGGCCATCGCGTCCGCCCGCGCGCACCAGTTGCTGCGCGGCTGCCTGCCCAAGCTGGAAGGCTCGGCTCAGCCTGCCCGTCGGGCCCAGCAGGAAGTGGCGTCGGGACTGGTTCCCCGCGTCGACCTTCCTATCGAAGGCACCGAAGAGTAATCAGCGATGGCGGCCGGCGAGCCCCTGATCGGGCTGGGCGTGTCCGGGGGCATCGGCGCCTACAAGGCCGTCGAGGTGGCCCGCCTTCTGCAGAAGCGCGGCTACGCCGTGCAGGCCATCCTCACGCGTAATGCCCGCCGGTTCATCGGCCCCCTGACGTTTGAGGCCATCACCCGGCGGCCCGTGATCACGAGCCAGTGGTCTGCGGGCATGAACTCCGACATCGAGCACATTGCGCTGGCCACCGGCATGCGCGCGCTCGTGGTGGCGCCGGCCACGGCCAACATCATCGGCAAGTTTGCCAACGGCATCGCCGACGACTTTCTCAGCGCACTCCATCTGGCCACGCGCGCACCCCTCCTTCTGGCGCCCGCCATGAACACCGTCATGTGGGAACACCCGGCCGTGCAGGACAACCTCGCGCGGCTCGTGGCCCGTGGCGCGCGCATTGTGGAGCCCGGCGAAGGTTATCTCGCGTGCGGGTGGGTGGGCCGCGGTCGTCTGGCCGAACCCGATGAAATTGCGGAGGCGGCCGACCGGCTTGTGCGGTCTGCCGACGCAGCGCCCTCCACTCTTGCCGGCCGCCGCATCCTGATTTCCGCGGGGCCGACGTGCGAGGACCTGGATCCCGTGCGATTCCTGGGGAATCGATCGAGCGGTCGAATGGGTTTTGCCGTGGCGCATGAAGCCATGCGACGTGGCGCCTCAGTACACCTGGTCGCGGGACCGACCGCGGTGCCACCGCCGGCGGTCAGCACGCTCACGCGCGTGCGCAGCGCCGCCGAGATGCACGCGGCCATGATGGCGGCATCACGCGAGGCGGACGCCGTGATCATGTCTGCGGCGGTGGCCGACTACACGCCGGCCGGCGGCGCGTCGAGTGCCAAGATCGAGAAGGGTGGTGCCGTGACGCTCACACTGGAACGCACCGCCGACATCCTTGCGGATCTCGGAAAGGCGCGCGGCGAGGCCGCCATGCCGGTGCTGGTGGGATTCGCCGCTGAAACGGGACCACCGGAGGCACGCGCGGCGGCCAAGCTGAAACAGAAACACGTGGACCTGATCGTGGCCAACGACGTGACAGCCCCAGGCGCCGGGTTCGACGTGGAGACCAATCAGGTCACGCTCGTCAGCGCGGCGGGCAACGTCGCGCTGCCCCTGATGTCGAAGGCCGACGTGGCGGCAGCCATCCTCGACCGCGTGGAGGCGCTGCTTGCCGCCGTGCCGGCGGTGCGCGCGTGAGCGACCGCGACGACATTCGCGAACACCTGAAGTACTACCGCGACCTCGGCGTGCTCGGCGTGACGACAGACCCCAAGTGGCGGGCCAGGACCACGGACTTGTCCGCCGGCTTGTCCGCCGTAGCTGAGGTACAGGTGCAACCCGAAGCGAAGGCGGAAGCCGAGGCCACAATGGAAACCGAAGCGAAGGTGGGCGTGCAGACGGACTCGGCGACCGCGCTCGGCGCGCTCCGCGCGCACATCGGCGACTGCACGCGTTGCAAACTCCACACGCTGGGCCGGACGCAGGTGGTGTTTGGGTCGGGCAATCCCAATGCCGACCTGATGTTTGTCGGCGAGGCGCCAGGCGCCGATGAAGACGAACAGGGCGTGCCGTTCATCGGCCGCGCGGGCCAGTTGCTCACGAAGATCATCGAAGCGATCGAGCTGCGCCGCGAGGACGTCTACATCGCCAACGTCATCAAGTGCCGGCCGCCAGGCAACCGCAACCCAGAGCCCGACGAAGTGGCGACGTGCGAGCCATTTCTCGCTCAACAAATCGCCGTCGTCCGGCCGCGCGTCATCGTGGCGCTGGGCACATTCGCAGCGCACCTGCTGTTGCGCACGGATGCCCCCATCTCGCGCATTCGTGGTGTGGTGCATGAGTATCAGGGCGCCAGTCTCATCCCGACATTTCATCCTGCGTACCTGCTTCGCAGTCCCGACAAAAAGCGCGACGTCTGGGAAGACATGAAAAAAGTGCGCGCCTTGCTGAACGACCGGCCGTGAGCGACCGGCTCGTCGCTGTGGGCGTGCCCGTGCCCGGGCTTGGCCGCCTGACGTACCGGGTGGCCCCCGGCCAGCCTCTTCCTCCCAAGGGCGCGCGCGTCCTCGTCCCCCTCGGCGGTCGCATCGTCACCGGATGTGTCATCGACTCGAACGCGATTGCCCCAGAGACCGGCACACTCCGTGACATCGAGGAGGTGCTGGATACAGACGCGTACCTGCCCGAGCACATCGTGGACCTTGCGCTGTGGGTGGCTGAGTACTACGCCGCAGGCCCGGGCGATGCACTGGCCGTGGCGCTGCCGCCGATGTCGGGCCGAGGCGGAAACACGGCATTTCGCACATTGAAGATGGCCGAACTCGTGGTGGCTGCCGAAGGCGCCGAAACGCCTGCCGCGCCGAAAGGCGCGAAGCAGGTAGAGGCGTTGGCGCGCCTTGCATCAGTACCCGAGGGCATTGCCGTGCCTGTGCTCACCAAGTCTGGAGTGGGCCTCGCCACATTGCGCTCGCTCGAACGCCTTGGCCTCGTGCGACTCAGAGACGAAGTGGTCGAGCGCGATCCGTTTCAGGGCGCTGCCGACGGCGCGCAATCCCTGTGGACGCTGGGCGGAGACACACCGGGCACCCGCGATCTCACCCCTGAGCAGGCGCTGGCGTACCGCCATCTCGAAGAGGCCGTTGTGGCAGGGCAGTTCAAGACGATGCTGCTGCAGGGGGTCACCGGGAGCGGAAAGACTGAGCTGTACGTGCGGCTGGCCGCATTGGTGCTGTCGCGAGGCAAACGCGTGTTGGTGCTGGTGCCCGAGATCGCCCTGACTCCCGCCGTTGCCGGGCTGTTTCGAGCCCGGTTTGGCCGTCGCGTCACCATCCAGCACTCGGGCCTGTCGGATGGTGAGCGCCATGATCAGTGGCATCGCATCCGCCGCGGTGAAGTGGACGTGGTGGTGGGAACGCGGTCCGCTGTCTTTGCACCGCTCGCCGGCATCGGCCTGGTGATCGTGGACGAAGAACACGACGGCGCCTACAAGCAGGAGGAATCGCCGCGCTATCAGGGCCGCGACGTGGCGGTGGTGCGCGGCCGGATGGAAGGCGCGGTGGTGGTGCTGGGGTCGGCCACGCCGTCGATGGAGTCGGCCGCAAATGCCACTTCAGGTCGTTACGACCGCCTGATGCTCACGCAGCGAGTGATGAACCGTCCACTGGCCGACGTGCGGGTGGTGGACATGCGGCCCGAGTTTGCGGCCCACGGCGCGGACGTGGTGATCAGTCAGGCGTTGTGGGAGGCGCTGGAGTTGCGGTTGTCGCGCGGCGAACAGTCGCTCGTGCTCCTGAACCGGCGCGGATTCGCGACCGTGGTGTTTTGCCGAAGTTGCGCCGCCACACTCGAGTGCCCGCATTGTTCGGTGACCCTCACGTATCACCGCACAGCGCGACGGGTGCGGTGTCACTACTGCAACTATGCGACGACGATCCCGAAAGCCTGCGGTACCTGTGGCGGAGAGTTCCTCGAACAGTCAGGCGTGGGCACCGAGCGGCTCGAGGCCGAGATTCGCACACGGTTTCCTGGCGCACGCGTAGTGCGTGTCGATCGCGACACCATCAGGCGGCGTGGCGCGATTGCCCGAGTGCTGGGCGACGTCGCTCGCGGCGATGTGGACATCCTCGTCGGCACCCAGATGATTGCGAAGGGACATGATTTCCCGTCGGTCACACTCGTGGGCGTGATCTCGGCCGACGTCGGATTGGGCATGGCGGACTTTCGCGCCGCCGAGCGCACGTTTCAGCTCCTGACACAGGTGGTGGGACGCGCCGGCCGCGGTGACATGGCCGGCGAGGCGCTCGTGCAAACGCTGTATCCCGATCACTACAGCGTCCGCGCCGCCGCGGCGCAGGACTACGCCGCGTTCTTCGAAAAGGAAACCGAGTTCCGCACACGCATGGACTATCCCCCCCGCGTTGGCCTCATCAACGTCATCGTCCGTGGCAAGTCACTGGGCCAGGCGATGGACGATGCGACGGCGCTTGCCGGGCTGGTGCGGCACCAGGGCCCCAAGGCGCACCTGCTGGGGCCCGCGCCCGCGCCGATGTCGAAGATCAAGGACGAATACCGCGTGCAGTTCTTCCTCAAGGGCCACCAGCGTCGCTCGATGCGCGAGGCCCTCCTGCGGGCGCTCGACCTCAGGCCGGAGCTGAAGCGCCGCACGACGATCGACGTCGATCCGAACTCCGTGCTCTAGCGGCGCGTGTCGGGGTCCTGGGGTCCTGGAGTCCCGGGGTTCGTGGTGGCGCTTTGCGCTACGTTCTTGGTTGACTAAGTCCCTGCGCCGAACGGCGCAGGCTCCGCCGACCCCCGGGACCCCGGGACTCCCGGACCCCGACAAGCGTCTCTACTCCCACTCAAACGTGATCGGCGTCGGCGTAAAGCAGACGATAAAGATGATGAGCGCGAGGGCGGCCACGACGAGGCGGCCGCGTGAGAGGGGTGTCCAGTCGTCGAGGGGCGGTGGGTGCCGGAGGCCGACCATCCACGTCATGGCCGTGAGCATGACGGCCATGGCGATCCAGCTCGTGGCGAGAAACGAAAGTCCCACCACCGTCGCGAGCGTAATGATCGAGAACTTCACCGCGCGGTGGCCAAACACCGCATAGGCGATGTGGCCGCCGTCAAGCTGCCCGAACGGCAGCAGGTTCAACGCCGTGGCCAGCATGCCGAACCACGCGGCAAACCCCATCGGGTGAATGACGATGTCGGTGCCCTCGGGGAGGGGACCGTGGACGAGGCGCGCGAGCGCCTTGAAGAGCAGCGGTTCACCAAGAAAAAGGGTGCCTGCGTCCTCTGGCAACGGCATGAGATCCGACAGCCAGATCCCGACGATGAGGAACGGCAAGAGCGTAATGAATCCGGCGAGTGGGCCGGCCACGCCGATGTCGAACAGCGCGGCTCTGGACGGAAACTGTTCGCGGATTTTGATCACGGCGCCCAGAGTGCCGGTGAGCAGGATCGGCGCCGGAATGAAATATGGCAGCGTGCAGTCCACGTTGTGCCACCGGCAGGCGAAGTAGTGGCCGAACTCGTGGGCGCCCAGGATGGTCAGGATGGCGAGGGCGTACCAGGGGCCGGCGCCGAGGAACGTGGTGGTGACCGCGGTCAGCAGGAACAACGTGACGGGCAGTACGGCCCATCCGTGGTCAAACTTGCGGCGCGGGACAAAAACTGGGGGGACGGCCGGGTCGAATTCACTCACCGGGGATGTTCTGCAGTTCCTTGCCAGGCTTGAATCGAATGGTGCGGCCGGGCGGGATCTTCACTTCCTTGCCCGTCCTGGGATTGCGGCCAATCCCGCGCTTCCTGGGTTTGACCTGGAACACTCCGAACCCGCGCAATTCGATGCGGTCGCCCTTCATCATCGAGGCCCGCATGGCGTCGAACACCGCGTCCACGGCCACTTCGGCCTTGACCTTGGTGATGGCTGCGAGACGCGACACCTCATTAACGATGTCGACTTTGATCATGACTTAGGGGCCAAGCGGTATCCGTAAGTGACTATAAAAAAGATACTTACGGAGTCAAGTATCGGGCTAACTGTGCGAGTACACTGGAAGGGAGATGGCCAAGCAAGGCGTCGGTCCCAGCGTGGTGCTGGTGGGCCGGCCGAACGTCGGAAAATCCACACTCTTCAATCGCATCGCGGGCACCCGCCGGTCCATTGTGGCCCCGGTGGCGGGCACCACCCGCGACATGGTGTCGGCGCCTGCCCAGTGGCTCAATCACCAGTTCATGCTGGCCGACACCGGAGGCCTGTTCGGCGCCACGACTGACCCGCTGCACTCGATGGTGGTGGAGCAGGGGCTGCGCGGCATGCAGTCGGCCGACATCATCGTGTTCCTCGTGGATGGGCGCGAGGGGCTGGTGCCTGGCGACCTGGACATTGCCCAGGCGGTGCGGGCGCTCAACCGGCCGGTGATCCTGGCGGTGAACAAGGCGGATGACAAGCGGGCGAAGGCGCGCGCGGCTGAGTTTCACCAGCTCGGGTTCAACCTGATGGAGGTTTCGGCCGAACACGGCGACGGTGTGGCCGACCTGCTCGATGAATTGCTCAAGCTCTTTCCCGTCAAGTCCACCGCCCCTGAACCCGAAGCCGAGCCCGAAGTGGCCATCGCCATCGTCGGCCGGCCGAACGTCGGGAAGTCGTCGCTGGTCAACCGGCTCCTGCGCGAAGAGCGGGTGATGGTGAGTGACATGCCGGGCACCACCCGCGATTCGGTGGACGTGATGCTGCAGTACCGCAAGAAGCGGCTGCGGCTCGTGGATACGGCCGGTATGCGGCGACCGGGCAAGGTGGCCACGGCGGGGCAGGTGGAATCGATCAGCGTGGTGCTGGCCAAGCGCGCGATGACCAAGGCGGACGTGGCCGTGATTCTGATCGATGCGGCCGAGGGTGCCACTGATCGCGACGCCGCCATTGCGGGTGAAGCGCAAGAGGCAGGCTGCGGTGTGGTGATCGTGGTGAACAAGTGGGACCTGATGGCGGGTTCCGATCAGCAGTTCGTGAAGGACTACGACGACAAGCTGCGTTTCCAGCTCAAGTTCCTGGAGTACGCGCCCATCCTCCACATCTCGGCGTTGACGGGCGACCGCACTGGGAAGGTGCTTGAGATGGCGGTGCGTGTGGCCGAGGCGCGCACCAAACGCGTGCCCACGTCAGCGCTCAACAAGTTCGTGGAAGAGATCACCGTCGCGAACCCGCCCACGAGCAAACACCGCCGTGCGGTGCGCATCATGTACGCCGCGCAGACCGCCAGCGCACCGCCGCGCTTCGTGTTCTTCACGAACGTGGCGACCGAGTTTCACTTCTCGTACGAGCGGTATCTCGTCAATCAGCTACGCGAGCACTTTGGTTTCATAGGAACTCCGATTCGCATCAGCGTCAGGCGTCGGGCGAAACGGACAGACGGCGCGCGCTGAGGCGTAATGGCGAAATGCCACAAATGTCCGAAATGGCGAAATGCCGGACAAACCAAATGCCCGGAATGGCCGAATGTCCAAGGCGCGCAATGATCCAATGACCCTGGAGCAGCAGATTCAACCACTGACGACCAAGGACATTCGACCATTCTTCCCTGCAATGATTTGTCCGCATTTCGCCATTTCGGACATTTGTGCCATTTGGCCATTGCGCCAGACACAGAAGATCGTGTCGCCCAGAGGCCTCTGATATACTGCCGATTCACTGTCTGTGTCTTCAGCACCGATCCCTAATCGCCCCTCGTTCCGGGCACAAGAGGTGTGTGAAATCGCCAGTGTCCAGCCGTACGTGTTGCGTGGCTGGGAGGCGGAGTTTCCAGACCTGGGTGTGGTCAAGACGCCGAACGGTCCGCGCGTATATCGCCGCGCGGATGTGGAGCGGGTATTACGGCTCAAGCACCTGATTCAGGTGGAGGGGCTGACGCTCTCGGGCGCCAGACGGCGGTTGGAAGAGGAAGCCGTCCCTGAACTGTTTGCGGGGCCCGAGCTGTTTGCGGGAGAAGTTGAGCGGGGGAGTGAGGGCAGCGCAGTCACGCAGGCGCCGGCCTCGGTCGCGCCAGTGGTGGATCAGGCCGCACGCGCACATCTGCAGGAGGTCAAGGTGGGCCTGCAGTGGATCCTGAAGACACTCGAAGGCGGCAGCGAGTTCGCGCTGGCAGCCGCGCCCCAAGCGGCGAAGAAACGAAGTCGGAAAGTGGAGAAGTAGGGAACTGAGGAACTTGGGAACTGGGGAACTTAGAAAGTAGGATAGTAGGAGAAGAAAGCGGTTTCGGCGGGATGTAGCGCAGCCTGGTAGCGCACTTGACTGGGGGTCAAGGGGTCCCGAGTTCGAATCTCGGCATCCCGACCATTTTCTTCTGAGCAATTCGATCGATTCACGGCCCGCCTCGAGCGGGCCGTTGCTGTTTTGGGCACACAGTGGGCACAAGGTAGCGGGCCTCCGTGGGTTTGAGATGAATCTGGCTACGGCGACGTCGGGGGGTGTGGCAGATCCCGCATCAAGGTCGCGTGGGCGCGTACGCAGTTCCTGCGACCGTTGATGCGCGTTGGCGTCAGGGTCAGCCCGGTGCTGCCGCCGCCGCGTCGGGCACGGTCCTTGCCGTCCACCGTGCCGTGGGCGTTCCCGTCGTCCGCGATCACTACGAGACGCTCCGCGCGCAGGCGGCGGGGCGACGTGATGGGCATGGCCTCCCGCGGTTTGTGGAGCGGGCATTCGAGGACTTTCTGTCGTGTGGATGCCTCGCGGCGGGCTTCGCCCGTTTCCTGTGTGCTGCGTGCCGGCACGAGCGGCTCGTGGCCTTTTCGTGCAAAGGGCGCGGCTTCTGTTCCAGCTGCGGTGGGCGGAGGATGACGGAGCGCGCCGCGCATCTGGTCGAGTACGTGTTTCCAAACGTGCCAGTGCGGCAGTGGGAACTCTCCCTGCCGCCGCGCGTGCGGTACGTCCTGGCGTGGGACCATGGGCTCTGTCGCCGTCGTCGCGGTCTAAATGCGTGCGGTACTCGGGTGGTTGCGACAACAGGCCCGTGCCCGAGGGGGGCGCGATAGCAGAGGCGGCGCCGTCGTCATCGTCCAGCGATTCGGATCGGCGCTCAATCTGAACGTACACCTCCACGCGATGGTCATGCACGGCGTGTTCACGCGGGATGCGCGAGGTGAGGTCCACTTTCACGCTGCGCGGTACCCGATGACTCCTGACCTGACGCCGCTGCTGGTGATGCTGGCGAGGCGCATCGAGCGCCTGTTGGCGCGCCACGGTGTGTTCGACGCTGCTGAGGGTGTCGAAGTAGCCGACCCGTGGGCCGAGGAGATGCCCACACTGGCGGGGCTGGCGGACCGCGTCCGTGCGCGGTGTGGCGGCGTTCGGGCCCCGGGCGGGGCTGTCGGTGCGGCGCTGCGGCGACCCGGCAGCGGCTCCCGACGCGCCGGGATCGCGGGATTGGCACGCACGTGTGCAGGGGTTCGATTTGCATGCGGGAATCGCAGTGCGGGCGGGAGCGCGCGATCGTCTGGAGCGCCTGTGTCGGTACGCGTTACGCCCGGCGGTAGGGCAGGAGCGCCTGCGTATGAGTCCCGATGGGCAAGTGGTGCTCGAGTTGATCCGTACGACCTGGTGTGGAAGGGCGAGGACGACGAGGTCATGCGGATCGTGACCGAACGACCAGAGACGGCGCTCGCCGGGTGCGGAGGTGTGTTCACGGCCGTCGTGACCTGCGGTCGGCGCAAGCTAATGCACCGACTACTCGATGCCGGATTCAAGGTCCATTCGCAGGCGGGCGGGTGCCACTCCTATCTGCTCGAGACGCCCGTCATGTGAACGACGAAGCACGCGCTTATGGACATTGCGGTTTTCCTGAAAGCCTGCGGCGCAACCTAGATACTCGCAGGGTGGCTGTGCCTGAGGACACCGCTTACGCCACGCGAAGTCGATCGCGATCAGAGTAAGGATCGATCTCGACGACAATCCTCTTATCGAGACCGTGGGCGGAGCCGGCCGCCTTCCGCGCGCCACGGCCTTCATTTCTGCCCGCAGCGACCCGAGACGCTGAACCTTTGTGCGCTTCATTTTGATCTCCGGTCGAGTACTGCCGGACTCAGGTGCATGTAGCGCTGCGTCGTCGCGTGGTCCGTGATGTCCCGCGAGTTCCTGAACCGCCATGGCCGGCGTTCCACGCATCGCCAGATGCGAACGGAACGCCGCAGTGATGTTGCACGCCTAGGGCTCTTACGTCGGCGCGATCATCTCATTTCCGGCGATCGGAGCGGTTCGTTATTTCTTCACTATATTTTGCACGACACACACCATAAAACTGGCCCAGATTCTCCGTTTCTTGACTGTGGCTACCGGGATCAAAGACACTAATATGGTTGATAAGGAGGCGGTAAGCTTATGTCGCAGGAAATCGACTTACTGACGGAGATTCGTGACTTGCTGCAGGTAATGGCCGAACCAGCGCTCGCGCAGCGGGATGCGAAATTGCGGTCCTCCTTGCGGGCTGTCGTTGGGAGCGGTGCTAAGAAAGCCAAAGCTGCGCAACTCATGGACGGATCGCGCACGAGATCTCAGGTCGCCAAGGAATCCGGGATGGATGACGGGAACCTCAGCAGGCTTGTCAAGGCGTTGTCGGACGCGAAGCTCATCACCGACCAAAAGAACCCGAAGATCCTCGTAAAGGTTCCCTATTCATTTTTCAGCGAGGACGGCTCAAATGAGTGACGTCGAACTGCTCAAGGAAGTGCGTCAGATGCGCAAGCTGTTGGAGCTGATAGCCGAACCAGCTATTGCACAGCGGGATGCGAAGTTACGTGAGGACTTGCGAAGCGCTGTCGGCAATGGCGCAAGAAAGCAGAAGTCGATCTTCCTGATGGATGGCACCCGCACACAGACACAAATCGCCAATCAGGTGCCCGTGGATCAAGGTGACCTCAGTAAGCTGCTCGCGAGGCTTGAGAGCAGCGATTTGCTGGTGGACGGAAGAAAGCAACCCAAACTAGCGATCAGCATTCCCGTGAGTTTTTTCGATGCCGATACAAACGCAAAACGACGATAGTCTCCTCTCTGTTCTGACCGAAATTCGAAATTGGCTTCGCGCTGCGGCACACAAGCCGGTGCAGGCAATGCTCGAAGAAGCGCTGCCCGACGCGAAGACCCGAACCGCGTATCAGATGTTCGATGGCACGAAATCAGTGGAGCAGGTCCGGATCGCCTGCAAGTTGAGTCCCAATGCGGTCGTCGCAATGACGCTTCGTTGTGTCTCTATGGGCTTGATGGAAGCAAAGGCCGACAAACGGCGAGTGCGGCTTTTCGATCTGAACGATTTCGGGCTGTTGCCCGAGGGGGGAATCAAGTCCGGAGGCAACGGTGACGAGCGATAGACGTCTCAAGAAGGATAGCGTTGAGGTCTCTTCGCAGGGGCTGACGGATGAATTGGTCGCGATCAAGGATCGCTTGAGTGCAATTGAAACGATTCAGAGCATCTCGAACGCCACCGTGGTCCAGTCGTATGTGGAAGAACATCTGACAACGAGCAAGGCGAAGGAGCTAATGCGTGAGTGCGAAGTGCCTCGCACTCGCTCGCACTTGAAGACAAAGTTCGACTTCAAGAGTGACCAAGCGCTAAATCACCACCTGAAGCCGTTACGGGACGCGATCCTTGTACGCGAAGCAGTCGAGGAGGACGGCTCTGTCGTCTTCGAGTGGAGCAATTTGTTTAGTCGTCTCCCAAAGACGAAGATCAAGAAAATTCTAAGCGCTGAGTAGTGAGCATTTCTTGCGAGTGAACCGCCGCATGGCCGAAAAAGCGACAGCGAGATCCACGAAGCCCATGCCCAGGGAGCGAGAGAGTTTATCGCTGAAGATTAAGGTCGTCGTGCTCACTGAGTCTGGCTACAGGTGCGCCGTTCCCACATGTCGAAATATTCTCGCGTTGGACATGCACCATATCTGGGAGGTTTCTGCAGACGGGAGCGACGACCCTTCGAACCTCATCGCACTATGCCCGACGTGCCATGCGCTTTATCACCGCGGGACAATCAAGCAGGATTCGATTTACGTCTACAAATCCATGCTCGTCGCAATTACGGGAGCGTTCGATCTTGAAGCGGTTGATCGGCTCCTGTTCCTCGAAATGCTCACGCAGGATTTTGTCGTCGTATCCGGCGATGGGCTCTTACATTTCGGGCGACTAGTCGCTGCGGGCCTTGCGACCGCGACGCTGAAGGCAAATAACAACTGGCAGATCGTCACTTATGCCGTGAATATCAGCGCGAAGGGCAAGATGTTGATCGAGGCCTGGAAGTCAGGTGATCGGACTCGCGTCAAAGAAGTAATGGGCGGTCCGATCACGAGTCAATCCCAGTAAGCGGTAGTGCTCAGTGAGCACTACCAGTAAGGGCGACGCCGATCTTCACGGCTCACGGTAAGTCGTGAATTCTAGGGAGGCGGCGTGATTCAGACCTTGGCTGATGAAGGCACCTATGACCTCTACGTCAGCTCAGGCCGGACTCTAAACCTAAACGCTACTCAAATGCGGGGGGACGTCGGACCTTCTGCTGATCGCCACCACGCATGGTCGCATCGTAGTACAGCCACAATCCGAGGCGATCCCCATCACCGTGGGGGTTCAGCGGCCTGCTGGCGGCAGTTGCCGCCGCGAGCGAGGCCAAGCTCGTTCAGGGTTCGGTCATCGAAAGGAAGACGGTCGAGGGCTCGGGCTGCCCAAGAAAGCGGGAGGCAACTGATTGTAGATAGGCACCAGCGTCGTCAATCGCCAATAGGTCCCCGACGCTCACATCGCCGGGGAGTTGAGCGACGCTGAGAATGTCCCCCGAGAAGCTCGATCGCCCAACCACCGACGCACGCCCGGCGGGCGACGTTCTGCGCGCGTCGGAAGACCCAATGCGACGGATGCTATGGGGCGATTCCGGATGAACCAAAGGCCGCTGAAACACGGCGATGCTGGCGTCGACACCGATAAAGCGCTCACCCCGCAATTCCTTGACGTCGGTGACCGTGGTGACGAACGTCGCGCAGTCGGCGACGAGTGCGCGGCCGGGCTCGAACACCAGGTCCACGGCGTGCCCAACTCGATCGACGAGAAACTCCGCACAGGTGGCGAGCCCCTCTGCGAACCCGCTAAGATCGAAACTCCGTCCGCATCGCTCGTAGTCGACCCCGATCCCGCCGCCTATGTTCAGATACGACAATGCCGGCAACTCGGCGGCGACCCGCGCGGCGCGATGCAGCGTGGGCAACATCTCCTCGGGACGTTGAAAGCTGGTTCCCAAATACACGTGAGCGCCGGTGAGACGGGCGCCAGTCCGCGCGGCTATCGCGATCGCGCGCTGTACGTCGTCCGCGGAAATCCCAAGTCGATCTGCGGATCTCGGCCCACCAATCGACGCGGCGTTGAGGCGAATGCCGGCCTCCGTCGCACCAAGATCCAGCCATGCCTCAAGCTGCGAGAGAGAATCCAGATTCGTTCGAACGTGTAGTTGTTGCAGCAGCCGCATGTCTTGGCGCGTGATGCCGGTCGCCGTAAACTGCGTTTCGGCAACGCAGATGCCGGCCTCAATCGCGAGCCGGAGATGTGGAACCGAATTCACGCATGCGCCTATGCCCAACTCGGCGACTGTTCGGAGAACCTCCGGCCGATCATTCGCTACGATCGCAAAGAGCAGCCGGCATCGAGCAGGCTCCAACACCCGCCTCAATTCAGACGCACGCGCCCGAACCTGCGCAAGATCGTAAACGTAGAGTGGCGTGCCGTGCTTCGAGGCTAACGCGACGAGACGTGCTTCGGCCTGTTGTGCGGTTGCCGCTTCAGACGCGGTGTTCATGTGCGATTTCCATCACAATCTCCGACGGTTGCGGTCCCGGCGCGACTCGACCCCGGGCCTACCTTGTACGCACGGCAGGTGGCCGCATGGAGCCATACGCCACGGCTCCCAAGATCTTGCGGTATTCTATTGACTCACTGTTGCCCAAAAACAGCAACATTCGTTAGGATTAAGACATGATGCCCATAGAGGCTGTTCATAAAGCCTATTTGAACCGGGACGATACGGCGCTCGTCGCGGCCCTCAAGTCGTTGGTCCACAAGCTGATCCGCGATGTTCAGACCCTCGGCCCCGCAGCCGTATCCCTTCAGCTGAGGGAGTATCGCGACCTTCGGGCCATCATCAAGAAAACGGCGAGCGAAGCGAGCCCGACGCCAGCTGGAGAGCTCGCGTATCTCGCCGGCTTCATTAGCGCATACACAGACTACATCACGCTCATTGTCGATCGCGAAGCCGTTGATGCGGCGGAGGCCAAACTGTCGGCCGACCGGGATCCGGCGGAGCCGGTCGACTTGATTCGTATGATGATTCTGAAGACAGCGTTTGCACATTCCGGATCGCGCGCAACCGAACTTGTTCGCGGAGTCGCGGCGGCTGCGGATGTGTCCGAGAGCATAGTCAAGTACCATATCTCGCAGCTCGCAAAGATGGCGATACTTGAGAAGGTGACGCTCGGCCCCAAAGCTGTAGCGTACCGCGTCTCTCCGCTGGGTGAGGCCATATTGGCGCGACGCATGAGACCGTACGAGCTCGCTTTGTTCCTCGTCGACGAGGCCGCGCGGGATGGCCGCCTGCGGGCGGCGATGCAGGACGAGATGCGGCGTACCTGGGCGACTGAGCCTCAACCGAACGCGATCGTCACACGTCCGCCACTCCTCGTCCGCAGGGCCGCCACTCGCCCGACCGCAGGTTACGTGGAGGGTCTCCGGATCGCGCACCAGGCGTATGTCCAGAGCGCTGCCAATGGCTGACGTTCCCGGCACGATTGTCAGCTTTTATTCCTATAAGGGTGGCGTAGGGAGAACCATGTCTGTGGTCAACGTCGCCATGACGCTCGCGGAGAACGGCTTTCGCGTGCTCGTGGTGGACCTCGACCTACTCGCGCCGGGCGTGCAGAATTACCCCCTGTTTCATGAAGCAGCGAAGTCCTCGATCACATATGCGGCCCCCGAGACGCGCGAACTCGGCACGGGCGGAGTCCTCGATCTCGTCGAACGCCAGCTCTGTTCATCACTCAAAGGCGCGGAGCATCCATTCCAGGAGCCATTCGTCCCGGCCGACGGCGACCCCAACATGTGGCGGAAGTGGAAACGCCGGGTGCATGAGAATAAGACATCGAACGGACTGGTCGACGTTCTGCCGGCAGGTCCTTCGTCGCATCAAGCGGTGGAATCCCTCGCGCAGGTCGGATGGTACCGATTCCTGACCGAGTTTGACGGCATGGCACTTGTTCTATCCATGCGGGATCAGTGGTGGCGCGAGGACTATGACTTTACACTGATCGACAGTCGGACGGGTCTTTCCGACTATCTGCAGTTTTGTGTAGGAATGCTGCCGGACGTGGCCGTGGTGATCGCTGGCCTCAACGAACAGAACCTCGACGGCTTGGCCGCAGCGCTGCAGGGTGTCGAGGAGGTCCTTCCTTATCGCGACGTCGATCTGAACGTTATTCCTGTCCTCTCGTTGATCCCGTCCGGAGAGCGTGGCCATGTGGGCGCTCGTTTCATACGCGCCCAACAGCTGCTGGAGGAAGTCCGAACGCGAGGGTTGGTCCGCGACCAAAGAACATTGCGAATTCTCGGCGAGCCAGTGCGACTGCCGTATGTGGCCACGCTTTCGGTCGCCGAGCGGCTCGTCGTGCCGAACGATCCCGACGCTGCGATTTTTCGACCGTACGTTCGGATCGCGGAAATGCTGGCGCGACACCGGTTCGCGGCAATCGACAACCTATTTGATGAGGCGATCTACGAAGGATCCGCCGCTGGCCTAGCCTCGTCCGGGGTGTCCCACCTTCTCGACCAAGCGCGTGCCAAGTCCACCGCTGCCGGGTACACCTATGGGAACATCTGCTGCGAGAAGCTGGATGGCCAGCGATTGGCGTACGCTGCGAAAGGGAGCCGGACTCATTTCGAAAAGGCAGTGCAGCTCATTCGCCAACGGCGTGGGCTCGAACCTAACGAGTCGTGGGACAAAGCCGATAAGTCGATCGGCCACTGGAAAATAGAGTTGGACACGCTGGTGTTTTACGCTCGAATTCTTGCTGCAGAGCAGGCGCCTGACGAGGCTATCCGGGCGTTCAGTGACGCGCTGGCGTTCGCCACCGCATTCGAAAAACGGAACCACTCCGACATGTTCAGTGACCGTGATTGGGACCGGTATTCTCACGAGATGCTGTTCACGCGAGCCTTCTGTGAGCTCGGCCGGATCGAGTTGCAAATCAGCGAGGTAATGAGCCACCGAATGTCACCGACGCAAACGCTTAAAGACAATCTCGAGAACACGCGAACACTCTTTCAACAACTTATGCCGCACGGAATCAGCGAAGCACTC
Source organism: Acidobacteriota bacterium (assembly GCA_016716905.1). Lineage (NCBI taxonomy): Bacteria > Pseudomonadati > Acidobacteriota > Acidobacteriota bacterium. Next base: position 652,897 of record JADJUS010000003.1, read on the forward strand.
GAACGCCGATTGGAAGAGAGCGATAGTGCAGTCAAACACCTTACAGCGTAGCGGCGAGCACGTGGCTGGAGTTTGTGAACTGGTTACCCCAATGCAACGCGCAACGATCCTCGCACAGCTCTTTCGTGTTGGGAATAGCGCGCTGCTCGGTGCACTCGCCGTCTTCTCGATCGATGAGCCGCGCATTGGATACGAGTGGTCGATACTCGATCAAGTCTTGCTGTTCGTCAGTTGGACGACCCTAGCCGCGACCGCCTACGCGGTCAACGACCTCGTCGACCGCGTCCGTGATCGAGTGAACCGGCCACACCGCTACCTTCAGAAGGTGGACCGAACGCCGCTGTGGCTTATCGCGTCGGTAGCGTTCGCAGGCGGCGTCGCGGTGTTGACCGGCGCGTTTGTGCCCCTCGACAATTTCCTCGCAGTCGAGATTGTCTGGGCCTCCTGCGCGATCGGGTACTCGTTCGGACTGAAGCAGCGCTCAGGCCTCTTGGCGAATCTCCTAACGGCGTTCTGCGTGGCAACGTCGGCCGCGCCAGGCTTGCTGCAGGGTGCGGCGCCGAGACTCCTGTCGCTGCTGCCCGTGCTCTTTCTAGTCATGCTTGCGCGCGAGATCTGGAAGGACATAGAAGACGAGCCCGGAGACATCATTGCCCGACTTCGCACTCTGCCGATCCTTCGGGGCAAGAAAGTCGCCGCACGCAGCGCGAGCGTCATCGACGCGGCGGCATGTGTCGCGCTGCTACTCGGCAGCCGGGTTGGCCTCGCGCCGGAGATGATCTCCGCGTGCCTTGCCGCCGTCGGCCTCGGCGCGAGTGCGTGGCTATTCGTTCAGCCAGACAGGCTCCCCGCCCACCGCGTACAGAAGCTGCACCGGTATGCAGCCATCCTTGTGTTCTTCGTATTCGTCGCCGGCAGCATGTTATGAACGAGCGTGCGACGCCGTTCGCTGGACGTGGACTCGTGCTCTTGCTCGACCCCGACCGTTCGACCGCGACGAGCGCCGAGGCGGCAATCCGCCTCGCCGCCGACAACGGTTTCAAGGCCGTGTGGGTAGGAGGAACCTTTCTTCATCGCTCGAACGGCTCGGACATCGCGCGAGTCGCGGTCGCCGTAGGACAGGACTGCGGCTTCCCAGTATTCGCCATCCTCGGATTGTCAGCGGCGGATGCGACGCTTGCGCCTGGGTTGTCCGGAGTCCTCTTGCCGCTCATCGGCACCCTCTCGGCTGCTGGGGAGCTAGTCGGACAGGCATATCGATCTACACCCGCTCTCAAGGCATTGGGCGCTCCTGTGTTCCCAATGGCCTACCTCTGTGTTGATGGCGGCCGAATCACGTCGGCGAGTCACGGACTGCAAGGTGTCCCTCTGCCTCGTGACAAGCCAGAGATCGCTGCCACATTGGCATTGTGCGGGCAGTTAACCGGCGCTGCGTGCATCTATCTCGACGCTGGCAGTGGTGCGCCGGATGCCGTTCCCGCTGACCTTATCGCCGCGACCCGAGCGGTCGTGAGCGTTCCTCTCGTCGTCGGTGGCGGCATTCGCCGCCCCCACGATGCGGAGGCCGCATTCGCAGCCGGCGCCGATGTCGTCGTCGTCGGTTCTGTATTCGAAGCAACTAGCTCACACGCGGAGTTCGAGTCATTCGGCGCCATCGTTAGGGGAGAACAGAGCCATGGGTGAGACACTGGCGGTACCGGGCGCCCAGCAGCCCAAGAGAATCCGCGTGGCTTGGAGTCTCTTCGACTTCTGCAACTCCTTCGTAATCATCAATGGGTCTCTGTACATCTCGCAGTGGGTCACCGAGCATGGTGTGCGCGAGTTCTGGTACGGATTCAGCTTTGCGATTTCCACCGTGGCTCTGCTGTTGACCGCGCCGCTCATCGGATGGATCGTGGACCGAACGGCCCATCGAGTCAGTTGGCTCCGAGGGCAGACGGTACTCATCGCGCTATGCGCCGTCCTAATTCCCGTCATGGTGCTGCGCCTCGGCGACGGGCTGACCACCGCTGTGGTTGTACTTATTCTGTTTTCCTTCTTGAACTTTTTCTATCAAACGAGTCTGATTTTCTACGACTCGATGCTGCCGCGGTTAGTTACCGGTCGCCTGACTTCAGTGATGTCGGGCATCGGTGAAGGCCTCGGACACTTCGGATCGATTGTCGGGATATTCCTCGTGCTTCCTCTCGTCAGCACAGGAATTCCACCGCTGCTGCCTCCAGGCGGCATCTATGCCCTGGCACCCGCAGGGTTGCTGTCTGGCATCTGCGTCCTCGGCATTTTGAGCTTCCTCCACGATCGCGAGGTCTCGTCACCGGTCTCCGGAATCACGGTTCGGCAACGCTATCGTGACTCCAGGGACCAACTGGTCGATTCCACGCGCGACCGAACTGTTCGCCGATTCCTGTTGGCGTTCTATCTCTACGGCGACGCGATTCTCTCGGTGCAGCTGTTTATTCCCATCTATCTTCGCGAGGTCTGGTCGCTGTCGAGTGACAAGGTCGCGCTGACAGTGCTCGTCGCGCTAGTCACCGCGGGCATCGGCGCCATGGCATCCGGCGCGCTCGCCGTCCGCTACGGCATCCGCCGACTCCTCGTCCTCGTACTCTGGGGGTGGTGCGTCGGTTTGGTAGGCATCGCCCTCTCGCCATCGTTCGGTATGTTCTTGGCTTTCTTCGCGCCGTGCGGGTTGCTATTTGGCGCGGCGTGGGCCCTTTCCCGTGCGTTCCTGGCGGTCGCAGGAAAGGACGATCGCATGGGCCTCTACTTCGGCCTGTATTCCGTCGCGCAACGTTTCTCGGCAATACTTGGCCCGCTCATCTGGGGCGCGGTCGTCTGGGCGTTAGGCGACTACGGGCACTGGGCGCATCGAAGCGCCATGCTCGCGATGGCTGTACTACTCGTTGCCGGTACTTTGGTAGCTCGAGGCCTGCCGGAGCCTGAGAGCGCTCGAGCGGGTGAGACTCTCAACTGATCATCGCCGCCAGGGACGCCGAGTGGCGGTGGGCCAACTTGATCTGCCCACTCCTGAAACGTCGCGACCGCCCCTGAGCTATTCGAGGTCAGGACCAGGCGATTCGGCCGTTTCCGGCGCTCCGCATGAGACCGCCCGGCAGCCGTCGAGATCGCTGAAGGCATTGCTGGCCTTCGGACCTTCCGTCACAACGACGATGTCGGCGGTGCCGCTCTCAATGGCGTGAACGATGCCAACCGCCAATTGGACATCCGAGGGGCCTACGATGCAGTCTTCGACGGCGAGATGGTCAGACCACTCGACCGGTGGCTTCAATTGGAAGGTTTGAGGGTAAACACACAGTACGGTTTGCGTTTGGTGGGCCGCTTCCATGCAACCTTTACGCCTTTCAGCGGCTCACGGAGACCGGCACAGACAAAAGCCGAGCCAGAAGGAGTGAATGCGTTGACAAGGAACGTCGCCGTCCGATAGTCGCTCGCGACTGCCATCGCATGCTCGAATTTGGCGCCGCTATCGGGCGACATCGATAACACGAACAGATGATCGACGCCCATCGACACGACCTCCTTAGTGAGGCCCACGTCGATGAAATCGCGGCAGATCATTGTTGCGATCCTCCCGGCATCGGTATCCAGAACGTGCGCGGACGAAGTCGAACCGTCGATGTCTTCGACGTATTGAAGCCCGTCGACGCCGGGGAATTCAAAAGCTGTTCGCTTCACCGCCGATACGGCGCCGCAAACGGGATCGATGAGCAGGTCGTTCTTGTCGATTATCCCGCCAACGCGGATCGCCGCGCGGTTGACCACTCCATCGGCGTGCTCGACGTGGTATGAGCCAGGAAACAGTATCCAGGCCGCATTCCGCCGAGTCGCGACTGCCGCGTTGATCGTATGGTGGGCCTCAGGCGCCAACACGAGTTCCGGCGCGGCCACGATGTGGACTGTGCCAATTGCGTCGCGCGCGCCATTGACATAGGCGGCGATTCGATCTGCGAGTGACCGCTGTTCGGCCTGGTGCTCTTGAGGAAGGTCCTTCCAAAGCTTGAAGCGGAACCCAATCTTACTTGAACCGAATCCGCTCATGATCAGGGCCGGGCTATTCATCGGCGGCGCGACCGTCGGCCATAGAGCAACCGTGATCATGCGCGGATTCCCACCTCCGATCGTGCTGTAGTCAACGCGGCTAAAGCTCGTGGTCAGGCCCATTAGAACCCTAAAGGTCGATGGCGGATCCTGCAGATCGACAGGAAATTTCCCAACGACTTTTGGATGTCGTCCCCAGAACTGTCGTCGGGGGCGCACGAGAACGATTGCGCCGGGCCTGTGCTTGCGGAGAGTGCGATTCGCTGCGTTCACCGCATCGGCAGTGGCTCTTTGGCAGATGCGGTCGCCTCGCTGGTCATCGTTGGACCAGAGGAGACCAAGGTCACGATCAAGCCCATACGCCAACGATGCTACCGTTGCGTCGAATGGCGCCGCCAGTCTGTCGTGAATGACGTCGGCGAACGCCGTCGCGTGGAGGGAGTCGCGGGTTCGCAGCAAGGTTCCGAGTTCTCGCGGGGCCCATGCATTCCTGCGCGCCTCCTCAATGGCTCTGGCAGATCCCGGGAAGAAGCGCTGTTCCTCCAGGCGGCAATACAAGAGACGGAAGGCGACAAGAACGAGCGCTTCGATCTCCGTCTGTAGCGCGGGCCAGGTGCGCCGCCAAATGCCAGCAAGATCGGTGACCAAGGCGCTAGTCTCGTTCACGCCGAATCATTGTTCGCGCCTCGGCCCTCATGCCGGCGCGCACACTTCGTCGATATGGAACGACTCATATGCGCCGACGGCGTCGCACTCTCGAAGAAGCGTCGCATCATATCCAGACATCACCCGCTGCGATACCACAGGGCCTTGCCGATCCGTGAATGCGGACCAGTAAGCAATTCGCGCCGTCGGCTCTGCAGCGGCCAGTACGCCACTGTACGTCGTATCGAGAGACGCTCGGTCGACGTAGTCGAAGACGTTCGAAAGGTTGAACCCACTGAATAAGCCAAGTGCACGGGCATCGGCGAGATCACTGTGATGAATGGAAATCCGCCCAATCCTCGACTGAATCGCATGGTGATGTTCAGGCCGGAGGTACCGAGGCAAGGCGCCATCGCTGAAATTTCCGGTCAAAAAGTATGTGAGATAGGGACTCTCGCGCCACGGGGCGACCGTGAGACCATGCCTGAGCCGGCGGCGCATGGCGCTAACGACATCGGCCGACGCACGTTCGAGGTACGGTCGCCGACGGTCGAACATCGATATCGTCCGTGGAGCAAAGGCGACAGCCGTCAGTGCTCTCCAGACGTGACCGTCGCACTGTTCGTCGAACATGCTGCGCCGTTCGTCCGCCCCTTTCACATCGGTGAGCTGCTCAATGGCGGCACGCGTACCCCGTGGAAGCAGGTGGCGAAACCAGCGCATGTACCGCTCGAATCGACCACAGTGAATCACTCCATCACGGATGGCATTTGGCGCACTGTCCCACAAATCGCGGCACCCTTGCGACAGACCTGTACGGAGTTCGCGGTAGACCGTCGCTCGACCGCCGCTTTCTCGCACGCCGAGGAACTCAAGCAAACCATTGTGGTCGAGCACCTCGAATGCTCGCAAGCGCAACTTCAAGCGCGTTGAGCTGCGCTTGGTCGACGTCGATCACGACCACCTCGCTAGGATCAAGAGTGAGTAGTGCGAGGGCGTTGTCGCCAGCTGAAGAAATGGACAGCAGTCTCCGCTCCTTGGCCACAGGTTCGAGAGCGGAGCAAAGCACGTCGGCATCTTCCCAGACGCAACTGTAGCGAAGTAAAGCCCGCGTTTTTCTCATTGTTCAATCCAAGGACGCCAGCGCGCTCAACACAATACCCTTGTGCGCCGTATATGTCTCCAAAAACGTCTCGCCGAGTTGCGTGGAGAATTGTTCGAGAGATCGAACGTTGCCGTCTTCGAGGTACATGGCAACTGCGTACGCCGCCATTTCGCCACTGAGAAATGCCGCTGTTATTCCCTCACCCGTCATGGGATTGACGAGTCCCGCACAGTCACCACAACTTACTATCCCAGCGGGATGGTGCCATTTGCGTCCCTGTCCGCTCCAAAGAGGCAACACACCCCCCGCGAGCTTAGTCAGACCAAACCCTCCGGCGAGCGATCTGAGGCTGGCCATACTGGAGGCTTTGGATTTGTCGAGCGGATGTCCAAGCCGACAGGCTCCGACGTTTGCGCTCGTGCCGCCAGGGAACATCCAGCGGTATTCTCCCGTTGGACTAGACGTCAACTCGACCAACAGACCGCTCCGTCGTTCTGCGCCGTGAACGTACCCGCGAAACGCCACGCCGTGCGTTGGGGTGCCATCCATGCCCAGATTCTTCGTGAGACGTGATGCCGCCCCGGTGGCGAGGATCGCGGCGCGAAAGTGTTCACCCACTCCGTTCGACCTCGACACTCTTACGTTAACACCGGCCCCGTCCGGCGACACCTCCGCTACAGACTCGCCGTAACGAACCTCGGAGGTCCTGGATACGGCGTCGCGAAGCGCTTGGTCGAAGGTCGCGCGGGAAATGACCCAGCCACCCGCACAAGGCCAGGATCGCCGAGGAGAGGCCGATTCGATGCGTCCGAACTGAATCTCGTGGAATGGCCGGCCGCCAAGGGCCTGTAGACGATCACGCACGAGGCCAAAGCGCTGAGCGTGCCAAATCGCGCTCTCAATGAGGGCGTCGCCGCACGGCTTGTCCCGATACCGTTCGCCCGACTCGAACAGAACGACAGGCACTCCCAGCTCGCCGCAGCGCAGTGCGGCACTACATCCTGCCGGCCCTGCACCAATAATTGCCACCCGAGCGCTCATCGCACCTCGATGCTCGCGTCAATGCACGAGCAATTGCGTCCGGCGCGCGGAGCGATCGGACCGCTATTGATTGACGATGCTCCGGATATTACAGTACGGGTCAAAGAGTCATGGTCCCTTGTTCGGGCCGGGGCCTCCACGTCGCCGCACCGCCGGGGTTCGGCACATCGTATGGCTTGAACGACAGGCTGTGCGCGGCACGGCGACGATAGCCTTTGGCCACGTGGGGGCCGGTCTACGGCTTGCGAAGGCCACAGGACTTGCCAACGCCTTCTACACTCGAGCCTGAAACACGCCCGGCCTGCGCATGAATTTGTGCAGCGGATTGGACTCCCTCACATCATTCAGTCGTTCGTCGGTCGCACCGCGCGCCGCTCTAATGCTCTTTAAGTCAAGGTCTGTCAAGGTGATTGTGTCTACGCCCTTTCCCATCTCCATCAAGGTCTGTCGCGCACCCGGCGTCCGAAGCGGACCGAACACACCACTTCCGCCGTAGGCTGTCACGTTGCACATCACGATGTACTGGTAGTAGCGATGGCTATCGGCAATGCAGCAGGACCGATAGAGATCGCCGAAGGGGTTGTGCGCCGCGACTACAACAAGTTCGAGCGGCTCGGCACGATCAGAAAGGTTCAATTGGTGCATCAAATCGACGTGACTGAAGTCGTAGCAAATGAGGACGCCGAAGCTGAACCCGCTACTGTCGTCGACGAAACGCAGCATCGCATCGCCCCTCGCCATCTTCATTCGGCCCCCGGAGTGGTCCGCGTGGGCGTCGTACTGGGACCGCGTGACTTTTCTGTAGGTCACCGGCTCAAGCCCAGGCCGAAGGATTAGGCATTCATTGGCGTTCTGCTCTTCAGTCTCACCCGGATAGTCAACCCCAGCGACGACGGTTGTGCCCATGCGATCGCTGAACGTCTGCAGTGTCGTAACGTAGTCACGTGGCACAAACACTTCTGGCAGGACAAGCATGTCGAGAAGATGGCCGCTTTCAGAGACACCCCGTCTCCGGCATCTCTGCTCCAACTCGTTTAGATGCGCGTCCAGCCCGTCCTGAAACTGCTGCACGGCCGGGTGTTTACGTAGCCGGTATCGGTAGTCGATGTAGGCTGCGACCGGCATGCTGGCCAGCTGGCCGACCGCCACGCGCAAGGTACCGGCGACAAACCGATGCGGGACTTCGTGAGTTCCGGTTGTGGGCGGCCGTCCTGCCGGCCTATCCAACGTATGCACGAAGTGCTCCGAAGGCACGACGGGTTCGACGACCAGTTGCGGTGTATGGGCGGCCGCGATGGATGAATGCTGAGCGGCCAGTTGCTCAACGCGTTCTTCACGCGCGGCATCGGCATTGAAGCCACGATCCGCGAACTCGCCGCGGAGGCTTCGGAGTTCGCCGATCTCGAGATCGTGCTCAACGCTGAATCGCGCTGGCCCACGGGCCCCGAACACTTGCCCGGCAGAACCAATTTGCGCGTTGTACTCGCGGCCGATTCGACGGAACGGCGCGAAAACGCCGCTGCCGCCGAGTTCGGCGATGTTGGCGATAACGACGTAGCAGAAGAGCCGGTGTATATCCGCCGTGGCGTACTCCCAGTACAAGCGTGTCGCTGCATGCGTCGTAACGACCACCAACAGTTCAATTCGATGGTCGAGTAGCGTCCGGACTAAGTCGACGTGGGTGTACTCGTGGCAGTTGAGGACGGCCCATCGGACGCTCTCCGCGTCGTCACCTTCGGGCAAGAAGACGTAAAACGTAGGCCCTCTCTGCACCCCATGGTGACGGTCGTCAGACGACAGCGAGCACTTGTCCAACTCGATGACCTGGCTGGCGCCCGCGACGAGCGTCACGTTGTGCGGCTTCTCGCTACCTTCTCTGGTGAACACGTTGAGCCCTCCAACGAATGCGGAGTCTGAATCGAGGTCAGCTAACGCGTCTCGGCAGCCATGCAGGCCACGCTCGAAAGCAACCACACCTAGACCACCGGCAGGGGTCTGTTCAACGTGCTGCCGAGCCCGCAGGCGTTCCGCTTCGTTCGGAATCCGTGGCTGGAGCGACTCGGCCACGCCCATGCGACGTCCCACAATGTCTGCGCGCACGAGCCGCTGCTGGGCATCGACCCCAATCACGTCTTGAATAAGGCGAAGCTTGAGAGTTCCCGATTGAGGCTTGAGGGTGGATCGACTCGTTCGAATTTCGATTCTATCCGTCAGCGTATTAGCCATCCTTGTCAGTGTGGCACACGGTTCGCCCGTTCGGCCGCGGGATTGGCCGCCGGGTCGTTGGGAGCCGGTCAGGTTGGACAGGCGGGGGCTCGCTCACCGAGGGTGCCGCACCACCGGCAAACCGCCGCCACCAAACGGCAAGATCATCGATTGATCACTAAGAAATCGGCCGATCGGGGGCGAAACTCCATGTCCCTGTTTTGTACCTGACCCCATGCATTTGGGTGAATTGAGTGCTTCGTGAACTTCGTGTTTCTTAGAAGATCCGAAATGCAGGCGATTTTTGGATCGGCTGTCAAGTTCGACTCCCGCCGCCTCCACCAGTCGCTGAGGACACGCTCACGTGAGTGTTCTCGTGCCGGCTTCTTGAGACGCGCGGCCGGGTTCGCGTCGATCCAGTCGTGGTTAACCGCGAAGTTCAGCATCTTACGGATCACTGCAAGGAGCCGGTTCGCCATGACGGGCGAGCCACGGTCGACAACGCCTTCTATGAGTCCTCGCACGTCGCGCCTGGTCAGGCTCCGGACCGAACGATCACGCCACGTTGGCAATACCTCCACCGTCAGGGCGCGCTCATCCTCCGCTGCAGTGCGCTTGTTGGGCACGGCGTGGCGCTTGAGGTAGTCGGCCACCAGCGCCGCCACGGTATCTGTCGGCCGGGCTTGCGCGGCCTTCCTGGCCCGTGATGGATCTCGACCGTCCCGCACGTCAAGCAAGTTTCTTGACGCCTTCACCCGCGCTTGCGCGAACCTCAACGCAGGGTAGTCACCCAGGACAAAGCGCCGCTGTTTTCCTTCGACCCGATACCGGATCGAAAACTGGACAGCACCGCTCGGCAGCACTCGTGCAATGAGCCCTCGCGTTACGGTGTCGCGGAAGTCGCGACCGACGTCGGCCGCGCTGCGGTTCTTCAGCCAGCGATCTGAAAACGCGAGGCGGGACTGCACTGGATCGAAAGGTGAAGGAGTCAGGCGTGTTCGCGCCATGGGCACAGTATGGGCACAATTGATCAGGGCTTCAATGCAAATCTTCGAAATCGGTTGAACGAAGAAATACCCCTGTAAACATTAGTAATACAGAGGGTTACATGGCTTCAGCTGGTTTCAAGCGATTGCAGCGATTTGCCCGTATTCTTGACTGGGGGTCAAGGGGTCCCGAGTTCGAATCTCGGCATCCCGACCATTTTCTTCCTCTGCCATTCGTCGTCCACGCGGCCCGCCCTCAGCGGGCCGTTTGTATTTTGGGGGCTTCGGGGCACCCGGCACAGACGATCGTGTATGGCGGCCCGGGCCGGTCCGTCCGGCGGCAGCGCAATCAGCACAGGAAATGATCGCACCCGCTCGCATCGGCGTTGTGTAACGCCGCGTAGAGCGAGCGCGCATAGACGTCGGGCTGCGAGGGCATCGGCCAGAACTCCGCACGTCTCCCTGCTGGACAGCAAACCAGTGGACGTGGCGCCGTTGGCGGACGAGGCTGCCGAGATCATGGCGCGTCAGACGCCACGGTCGTAGAGCCAACACCCCACCACCGTCGGGCCACTCGTCGCCATCACTTAAACACGTCCTCGCGGGCCGTGTTCGTGATGGCGACCACTGCGGGGTGTTTCAATCGCCGTTCCACGGAAATCGCGTAGTACCGCTCGCGCACCGCACTGGTCCGGCCGACCACACGCACGCCGTGGAAGCGGCAGATGTCGTTCTCGATCACGGCCGGTGCCGGGAAGACGGCGGGCACGGCCTGACTGAACACTTTCATGAGCGCCGTGTCCTCGAACTCCGCAATCACTCGCGGCTGAAGATCCTCCTTGGCAAACCATTCGTCGATGCCGCGCCGCAGTGCCGTATTTCTCGCGGGGAGCAACGCCGGCGCATCGCGCAACGACGCCGGGAATCGCCGGCGCAGCCGGGTGGCCAGGGCGGCCGGAGCGAAGAACGCCGTGTCGGATTCCCCCGGAGGTGATTGAACGCCTTCACGCGCGTGTTCGGGCGCAGGCGCATCGCTGATCACCACGTCGAGGGCGTGGGTCGCGAGTTCCGCCAGAAGTTGATCCGGGCTGCCTTCGCGGCACATCAACTGCACGGCTTCCGGCCCCCGAAGAGCCGGCCGAAGCAATCGGTAGACGATGAGCTTCGGCACCGCGTTCGCAATCCCCACCGTGAGCTGCAGCGGCCGTCCTGCCGGACGGCCACGCAGCGTCTCCATCAGCTCCTGGCCGATGCTGAAAATGTCGTCGGCGTACCGGAAGACGAGGCGGCCCACATCGGTCGGCACGAGCGTCCGGCCTTGACGCTGAAACAGGCGCTGGCCCAGCACGCCTTCGAGCTGATGAATCTGGGCACTGATCGTCGGCTGCGACAACCGCAACTTCTGGGCCGCCTTTGAAATGCCACCCTCGCGGACAACGGTCCAGAAGTACAGCAGATGGTGGTAATTCAGCCATTCCATGGTGGGCGCATCTCCGAAATCATAGTCACACCCTTGCAATACAGATGAAACTATCTATTTGTCTATATTGCCACTCCCCGGTAGCCTCACCCTATCAATCACGAGGGAAGCCCCTTCGCGTCATGATCGAGGTGTAGCAATGCGCATCACGGTTCGCACGACGAGTGCCTGGCTCACGAGGATCGCCAAACGAAGGTTCGAGTTCGCCCTCGGCCGATTCAGCGGCCGTGTCCACTCGGTCACGGTTCGGGTGGCCGACATCAACGGTCCACGCGGAGGCGTGGACCAGCGCTGCCGTGTGACGGTGCAGCTGCAGTCCCCCAAGCGGGCGATCGTGATCGAGGATCTGGACGCTGACGCGGCCGTGGCCATCGACCGCGTGGCGGACCGTGCCGCACGCACCGTTGCACGTCTGGTCCACACGGCCACGAACTGGCGAACGAACACCGCCGGGCGCCACGAGGTCGGCGGATGATGTGATGGGCGACATCATCGGCGCCGCGGCCCGTCAGCCCCGCTGACGTCGCCCGGCCAGCACCGAGGCCACGATGCCCGCGGCCAGGATGAGCAGAACGACGGCGAGGAGGTAGAGGTTGAAATACTCGCCCGCCAGTGCCTTGAGCCAGACGTGGGTCATCATCTTGACTCCACGACCATCAGCACAATCGCGAGCGACACCTTCAGATACCGGAACTCGTCGATCATGCCCGCCAGAGCGAAGTAGAGGCTGCGCAGCCCGAGAATTGCCAAGACATTGCTCGTAAAGACCAGGAACGGGTCACCCGTGATGGCGAAAATGGCCGGGATCGAGTCCACCGCGAAGATGAGGTCTGTGAACTCGACCATGATGAGGGCCAGGAACAACGGGGTGGCGAGCAGGGCGCCCGACGGCGCCGCGTCCACGACCCGGTCCATCTCCACGGCTGCGCCCGGCGTGGCCGCCTCGCGCGACGAGGCCGAACCCGCGCGGACGAAGAAGTGCTGCCCGTGGAAGCGCTCGGTCACCGGGAAGAGGCGGCGCGTCAGCCGGACCACCAGGTTGCGACTCGGGTCCACCTCGTCGGTCTTGAGCAGCAGCATCTTGATCCCGGTGATGATCAGGAAGGCCCCGAATACGTAGATGATCCAACTGAAGCGCTGGATGAGCTGGGCACCCACGGCGATCATGGCGCCACGCATCACGAGGGCGCCCACGATCCCCCAGAACAGCACGCGGTGCTGGTACATCGCGGGGACGGCGAAGAAGCCGAAGAGCATCGCGATGACGAAGATGTTATCCACGGCGAGCGACTTCTCGACCAGATACCCGGTCACGTACTTCACCGCCGCGCTGGCGCCATCGTTGTACACGAGACCGACGCCTTCCACCGTCGACGGGGTCAGCGTCATGAGGTCGGGGGTCAGCCCCAGGCCAAGCCAGTGGCGCTCGTAGCCGACATAAATGAAGAGTGTGAAGGCGAGACCGAGGCCAATCCAGAACGCGGACCACCCCAGGGCCTCCCGGACGGACACGACGTGGGCGGTCCGGTGAAAGACCCCAAGGTCGAGGGCCAACAGGAGCAGCACGAGGGCGAGGAAACCGAGATACATCCAGAGCATCAGACAACTCCCGAGTTAGCGCGTAACGCCTCGAGTTCCCGCCGTAGCGCGCGAACCTCGTCGAGGATCAACCGGGTGTGGGCCTCTCCATCCCCCTTGAGATCCTCGGACACCTGCGACTGCATCGCGTTGACGACCACCGCGATGAACAGGTTCAAGACCATGAACGTGGCGATCAGCAGGTAGGCCACGAAGAACAACCCAGGCAAGCGGCGACTGCGCCATGACACTGCGCGCGATGTCGGGCCAGCCCTCGACCGTCATCACCTGGAATAGCGTGAACAGCGAGGCGCCGAGGTCCCCGAAGAACTCCGGCGCGATCGCGCCGAACAGGTTCGTGGCCAGCACGGCCGACACGTAAAGCACGAGTGCCATCAGCCCGACGATCGACGCCATCCCCGGCACTGCCGTGAGCAGGGCGCTGACCACGCCGCGCATCGAGGGCACCAGCGAGACGAGCCGCAGCACACGCAGGACCCGCAAGGCGCGCAAGACGCTGAACGCGCCGCTCGCGGGCATCAGCGCAATCCCGACGACGACGAGATCGAACACACGCCACGAGTCGTGGAAGAAGCGACGCCGGTGGACGAACGCGCGCAACAGCAACTCGACCACGAACACGCCCAGCACCGTTCTGTCGATGGCCTGAAGCACGCCGCCGAGGCGTGCGACGACCGCAGGCGAGGTTTCGAGTCCGAGCGTGATGGCGTTCGCGACGATCAGCGCGGTCATGCCCTTTTCGAAGCGCACGTCCTCGATGAGCGCGCGGACGCGCTCCCGCACACCCTGTGCACCCGCGAACGGACTGGCTGTCATGGCCTCGTGGCGCCCGGGTGGTGCACAGACCGTGACGACAGGGCACGCCGCGCGGCGCTCCACCTGGTTTGTGGTGGATCCAAACAATGCCATATCGACGGGGCCACGCCCACGCACGCCCATCACAATCACGTCAATCGCGCGTTCTTCCACCATTCGGAGGATCTCAAGGTAGGGCCTGCCCAGGGTAACGGCGTTGGTAATCGCGTTCCCGCCAGCACGTGCGGCATTGCTCTCCTCAAGAAACTGAAGCTCCGTGTCGCACCGCCGCCTCTGCAACTCACTCAGAGCCCCCGACAGCTCAGGCCGAGCCTCCATCGTCTCAACCACGTGCAGGGCCGTCACGGCCGCATGGGCGCGATCCGCCAGGGAAAGCGCGAAGTCCATCGCGAATTCTGATCCGGTTGACGAATCCGTCGGACACAGGATTCGTCGCACTGATACGTCCAGTGCGGTACGGGCCGCGCCGGGAGGGGATTGTCAGAACAGGGCAGGGGCCTTCCGGAGCACCTTTTCCGCCACCGACCCCAGCGTCAGGCGATCGAACCCGCTTCGGCCATGCGTGCCCATCACGACGAGGTCGACGTCGTGTTCGACGGCGTGGCGGACGATCGCCGCCGCCGTGTTGCCCTCCGCGATCTGTGTTCGCACCGTGACGCCTGCCGACGACAGCGGCCCCAACAGCCGATGCAGGTCGTCCGCGATGGACTCCCTGGTGTCAGGCACTTGCAGCAGCCGGGCTGGATACGTCTCGGAACCCACCGGCGGGACCGGGGCCGAAAGTACGTGCAGTACGGTGATGTCGCTGCCGAACAACTGTGCGAACGCCGCGGCCCAGGCGAGCCCTGATGCCGAGAACTCTGAAAAATCGACCGGGCAGAGGATCCTCCGAATCTCTGTCACTCGTGCCGTGCCATAGTCGCCTCGCTTCCCGTGCCTCGAGCACCGGCCGGACTGCGATTGAGCCTGGGCGACGCTGCCAGCAGGAGGTCCGCCTCGCCTCTGGCACCGCAGGACGAGGGCGCGCCCCCGGGGGGGGAAACCGCGGGGGGGGGGGGGGGGGGGGGGGCGCCGGCCGGGGGGGGGCGGCCCTCCCTCCCGGGGGGGGGCGGGGGGCGGGGGGGCGGGGGGGGGGGGGGTGGGGGGGGGGGGGGGGGGGGGGGCCCTTCCCCGCCACTTCCGCGGCCACGGTGGCGCGCGTCGCCGTTGGCGCCAGTCGATGCGCCGGCGCGTGCATGATGTCGACGGCGCTGAAAACGGTCGCCCGCGCGCCATGCGCCGGATCCAGAGCCGCCAGGAACTTCAGGGCACGTGTGGCGTTTTCAGAACCATCAACGCCGATGACGACATAGCGGAGCGCGCGAATGGGTCGTCTGACAACCAGCACGGCGCATGTCGCGCCTCGGACCACCCCGCGCGACACGCTGCCGGCGAGCAACCGCCGTACGGGCCCATGGCCTCGCCAGCCCACAGCAATGACGTCCGCCCGCACTCGCCGCGCCTCGGTCAGGATGGCGTCGATTGGAGACGCATCGACGACTCGTGCGCCACCATCGGGCCACCGCTTCCTCAATGCGCGTGAGGCGCTCTGTGCGGTGAACTCCGATGTTCGGTCCAATGCGGTCAGCAGGATCGACCGCCCGTCGTCGGCCCCCACCTGCTTTGCCACGACCGCCGACCCCTGACTGCCAGCAGGCCACGGCAACCGGATGACCGTGGTCATCGCCGCTCGCGCGGAGGTCGAACCGTCTGTTGCGATGAGCACGTGGAATGGTGTGGTTGCCGGCATCGTGCCCCTCCTGTCAGGTCAACGTACCGCAATCATAGTCAATAGAGAAATAGATATTGTCACTGTGTGACTTCGTCTTTTTAGATGTATATCTCGATCGATGAATGGAGCGCGGCGACGGGGGGCCGATACCCGATCTGGACTTCACGTCCGGTCAGGCGTCCGACGACGAAGCCCCTTCGGCCGAGATTGGGTGGTGCCCTGCGCCGGGTCCGGACCGAACTCCCAGCTCGGTATGTGGATCCGCGGATCGCCGCGCTCGACCCCGACACCGGCGCCGTGGTGTGGTCGCGAAACGCCAAAGCTGCCCCGTAGAGAAGCGGCTACCTGTTTTCCGCATTAACATGCATGGCGAGGCCGGCCACTCATGATGCACACCGACACCGCGACTGCGGTCCCCACGTTCCCGCGCGCCCTGGAGAGCTATCCGGCCATGCCGGATCAGACGCTCGCGGCCGATCTCGTGATGCGTGTGCAGCTGAGCCGTTTAACGCCATCGCCACGGGCCTGTTTGTGCTGGCGATTATTCACACGTTCGCGGCCGCGCGCTTTGCGGCACTTGCGCACGGGGTACAACACCGGCACGACGAGGTGGAGCGTGCACACGGCCGGCCGGCCACGCCGAGTCTGTGGGCCGAGGTCCTGCATTTTCTTGGGGAAATCGAAGTGGTCTTCGGCCTGTGGGCATTGGTGCTCCTGTTCGCCATCACCGCGTTTGTCGGCTGGGACACGGCCACACACTATTTCAGCGATACGGTGAACTACACCGAGCCGATGTTTGTGGTGGTCATCATGGCGCTGGCAGCCACTCGCCCGGTCATCGGATTCGCGGAACAGGCACTCAAGCGTGTGGCGGCCGCGGGAGGCGCCACTCCGGCCGCGTGGTGGGTGGCGATTCTGACAATCGGTCCTGTCCTGGGCTCCTTCATCACTGAACCTGCGGCGATGACCATCTGCGCGTTGTTGCTGGCGCGACAGTTCTACGACCTCCAACCCTCAACCCGCCTCAAGTACGCCACGCTGGGCGTACTGTTTGTGAACATCTCGATCGGTGGCACGCTGACGCCGTTCGCGGCCCCGCCGGTGCTGATGGTGGCGCGGACGTGGGAGTGGGATATCCCGTTCATGCTGGCGAATTTCGGCTGGCGGGCCGTCATCGCGATCCTGCTCTCGACCGGGGCCTACTTTTTCCTTTTCCGGAAGGAGCTGCAGGCACTGGGTGCTCAGGCGCCGGTTGTCGACGTCGATCAGCCGGATGACGACACGGTTGGGTCACCGCTGCTCTCCGTGCCTCGATGGGTGGTTGTCGTGCACCTTGCGTTCATGGCCTGGACCGTCTTCAACTCTCACTACCCGGCGCTGTTTGTGGGCGGCTTTCTGTTCTTCCTTGGATTTGCCCGCGCCACCGCGCCGTACCAGAGCCGCATCGAGTTGAAGACGCCGCTGCTCGTGGGGTTCTTCCTCGCGGGACTGGTGATCCACGGCGGGTTGCAAGGCTGGTGGATCGCTCCCGTGCTCGGCAGCCTTGCCGAGGAGCCCCTGTTCCTCGGCGCGACGGCGCTGACGGCTGTCAACGACAACGCGCTCATTACCTACCTGGCCACACTCGTGCCGAATCTGGGCGATTCCCTGAAGCTCGCGGTGGTGCAAGGTGCCGTGGTTGGCGGGGGATTGACCGTGATCGCCAATGCCCCGAACCCGGCGGGACAGGCGCTGCTCGGTCGGTTCTTTGGTGGCGCCATTTCGCCGGTCGGCTTGCTGGCCGGCGCGCTGGTGCCGACCCTCATCGCCGCGGCGGTGTTTCGATTGCTCTGAGCGCGCGATGGCACCGGACCGGTCGTGCGCCGGCGACTCGACCTATCGGTCGATGAGCCGGGCGAGGCGCTGGGTCATCCAGATGACGCGTTCGAAGATGCTGGTGACCTGGAGCAGCACGGCCCGATCCGCCGGTCCCACGCTCGGAGCGTCGGCCAGGTAGTTCTGCCGGATGCGCTCCATCAGATCGCCCCGGTCTTCGGTGATTTCAATCAGCATGGCGACCTGTGCGGGGTCTCCGGACTCGAGCGCCTCGACGGCTGACATCAAAACAAAGTCCAGCCCTTCCACAAACGTGGAGACGAGCTCGCCCAGCCGCCCTTCGAGTGGCACCGATTCGGTGGTCGCCGTGAGCGCCCGCAGGCTGTCGTCGAGGTACACCGTCAGGCTGAGCCGGTTCTGAAGCCTGGTCAGACGTTCGGATTCTTCCGGTCCGAGTTGCCGGTCTACCAGGTCGTGCTGGAACTGTTCGATGCGCGCCACGACGGCCGCGAAGGGCGCCTGCAGGGCCAGTGCTCGTGTCCGTTGCGGCGACAGGGGACCACTCCGCATCGCCTCGGCGTACACGCGCAGTCGTCTGGTCAGCCGGAGTTGTTCCTTTGCGATGAGGTCCAGGGCGCTTGCCGGTTCGTTGAGCGCCTCGTCGTATAGAAATTGGGGCTTCGACAGGTCTTCCTGCTCGTCGGCCGGCAGCCACCACTCGAGCACACCACAGATCCACGGCTGCATGATCGAGAAGAGGATGGCCGTCACCGGGTTGAACAGCAGAAACACGAGCGCCATCTGCCGGTCGATCCGTTCCGCCGAGAGGCCAACGAAGGCCCGCACCAGCGGGATGCCGCCGAAGATCTCCAGATACAGGAGCGACACAAACAGCACGGCACCCGTGATCTTGAACAGGTCCTGATACGCCGCCAGTTGCCGGACAGATCCTTTGAGCGCGCTTGAGAGCAGCATGCGCGAGAACGTCGACCCGACGTTGGCGCCGTAGAGCGCCATCATGGTCGGAAACGGCCCGAGCAGTCCTGTCTGCGCCAGCCCAATCGCCAGAATCGACACGGCCGTCGACGATTGCGTGACGAAGGAAAAGCTGGCGCCTCCGGCGAAGGCAAGCAGAAGGGAGTTGTGTGTGTCGTTGAGAAGGTCCGAGAACCACGGGAGGTCTTTGAGCGGATCGGCGCCCGCCTTCATGAGTTCGATCCCGTAGAACAGAATGCCGACGCCAAACACGGCGCCGAGGGCGTGGCTGCGGTGCGACCGGTCAAAGGCGAATGCCGCGCCCGCCAGACCGATCAGGTACAGGATGGCCAACCGCAGATCGAGCACGGATGCAAAGATCAACGCGCAGCATCCGACGTTGGCCCACGTGACGATCGGCAATGCGCGCCGTACGGTGGTGAGCCCGCTGGCGACCAGGCTCACAAGGATGAACACAATCCCGGAGGTGCTCTGAACGAGTGCGCCGGTGGCCAGGCCCACGAACCCGGCGTACCAGGGATTGCGAGTCACCCTGCCCACAAGCGTACGAAGACGACGTCCGGTGGCCTGTCGCAGATTGTTGTCGATCATTCTCAGGCCGCTGAAGAACAGCCCGAGTCCGGCAATAAAATTAGCGAGGATCGAAGTCAACATCTCGTCGTCATGCCACGCGCCCTTGCGAGGAACGCATGGTATTGCAGCGAGTCGGCATCGCTGTAACGCAGGCGTAACCGTGGCGTATCGGAGCTGGCATGAACGGAGTCCGGTCCGGCTCCGGACGAGACTCCATCGGCGCTGAAACGGGGGCGGTTGCGATAGGATTGCGGACACTTCCCAGCCGATTGAGGAGGATGATGCCTGCTCCCGCGACACTGCGCATGGCCGATGGCACCGTTGCGAAACGGGACCCGTCTCGTGTGCTGGCGTGCCTCGCCGAGCCTGGACGCGCCGGGGTTCCCGTGCTCACACCGGCCTCGCGCACGAAGCTTCTGGCGATCGGCCTCGCGATCGAAGAGGGCGCCAATCACGGGCCCCGCCTCATCTGGCTCCGTGCGGTTCGCACGCCAGCCACGCTGGACGACGCGAAGGCGATTGCCACGGCGCTCGGCAGGAAACTCGCGTGGATCTCTCCGGTGTATCGATTGGCGAAGGTCACAGGGCAGGGGGCGTACTTCAGCGCCTTCCCGAATGTGTTGCTCCTTCGGGCGGGCGCGCACAACGCCGACGTTGTGGACGCCTTGACCGCGCGATTCGGACTGCGCCGCAATCTCGACAGGTGCCGGTTTCCTGGAGGGTGGCGCTACCTGGAGATTCCCCCTCACAAGCCGATCACCGCATTCGACCTTCTCGCGGAATGCCGGAAGATGCAGAATGGCCCCGACGCGGAACTGGAATATGTGCCGCTCCAGTCGCCGTGGCTGTTCACGCCTGACGACCCGTACTTCGCCGAGCAGCAGTGGTTGCCACGCATCGGCGCGCCGCAGGCCTGGGATCTCGCGCGCGGCGACCGTCGCGTGATCGTGGCCGTCATCGATTCAGGATGCGATCTGGCCCATCCAGATCTTGTGAATGCGTACGTCAGCGCTGGTCGCAACGCCTCTGACCCATCCGCTGATGGGGCGCCGATCGTGCTGTCGCCCTCGGGCGCCATGGTGTGGCACGGTACCGCGGTAGCCGGGGTCATCGCTGCCGGCCTCAACAACGGGCTTGGCGTCAGTGGCGTAGCCGGCGGCTGCGGCATCTTCCCTGTGGCTTCGCCGTCGGGGTCCACCGTTGAGTTTGCCGACGCCATCATGTACGCCGTTGAATCCGGGGCCAGAGTCGTCAACATGAGCAAGTACATTGGCGAAGTGTGGTTCAGCCTGGCTCGACCGGCGATCGACGCCGCGGTCGCGCGCGGTGTCCTGTTCTTCGGCGCCGCGGGAAACTACAGTGACCCCCAGCTCGTGTTTCCGGCGAGGTATCCGGCGGTCGTCGCCTGTGGTGGATCGGGCATCGACGACCGGCGGTGGCAGCGGCCTGACCGGGGCCTCGGCTCGGGTTACGGCGATGAGCTGTACGATGGCCGACCCACCGGACTGTCGGTGATGGCGCCCGCCGAAGACGTGGCGACCACGGACATCTCGGGCCCGCAGGGTTTTACGCCGGGCACCGGCGAGTTCAGCAACTACCTCAGGAGCACCCTGGGCATTCCGGCCGGCTTCGGTGAGACGTCCGCATCTACCCCGATGGTGGCCGGCGCGGCCGCGCTTGTGATGTCGGCGTACAGCGATCTGACAGGGCCCGATGTGCGCCGCCTCATCGAACGCACAGCCGAGAAGGTGGGCGGCTACAGCTACGCGGACGTGCCCGGGTACCCGAACGGCACTCGCCACCTGGAGATGGGCTATGGCCGGCTCAACGTCTTTCGCGCACTGGATCTGGGTGATGTGATGATCGCCGACTGGTCTGGAGACACCGGCGTGGAGCCGTCCGCTCCTCCCGATGGCAACTTCTACAGCCGCTCCGATATCTCGATCCGGCCAGTGGGAGATGACGTCTTCGATCCCGGCACTGATGCGTCAAGCGAACTCGTGCGCCGTTCGGCGCACAGCATCTCCGTGCGGGTGAAAAACGCAGGGCCGGCCGCCGCGCGAGGCGTGCGGGTGGATGTGCGCGCCACACCTTTTGTTGGCCTGGAGTTCCTCTATCCCGACGATTGGATGGGGGAGGACGCGTTGCACGTGCGTCCGGTGGCCGTCGATGCGGCGCCATTTTCTCTCGCCCGCAACGAATCGCGCGTCGTGCGTTTCGATCTGTCAGCGGCGCAGTCGAATCAAGTTGCCGGCTGGGGCGAGATGGCCTGGCATCCCTGCCTGCTGGCTGTGGCCACGGCAGAGAACGACTACGCCTTCGCCGGCGTCCCCGGTGGGCGCGCGATGGTGACGCGCCGCAATAATCTCGCCCAGCGCAACTTGTCCGTCGTGGACATCGCCGAGCGGCGCAGTATCAGTTTTCCGTTTGTGATCGGTCATCCGGCAAGCCTCGATCGTCGCCTCGAAGTGGTGATCGAGGCCGGGCCGCTTGCGCGGGACGGCCGCCTCTTTCTGGTGCCAGCCGACGACGGCAAGGCGTTTCCGGCTGCCCGGCGGGCGCAGGCGTTTGAAGCCGGGGCGCTGAAGACTGGGCTCGTGGCCGGCGGAACGGTTCGCAAGCTGGATGGCCTGCCGGCTGTGCAGATCGAATCGAACCGGGCCGTCGTCGAGATCGTCTGTCCCCGTCCGGGCCGTTACGTCATGCAGCTGGTCGCGCAGCTTCCACCCCGCGTGCAGAAACCGCGACGTTTCGCCATCAATGTTGCCCAGCGCGTGGCTGGCCGCGGCGTCACCGGTGGCGCGACCGTGGTGTTCAGGGAATGACAATTCTGTGGGCCCCGGGTCGAAGTCCGTCATCAGCCTCCTGGCCGCTGGCACCAAGCGCGCCTCTTGGCCGTAGGAAACCCAGCAAAACCTCAAAAAACTGGCCGTAAATCAGGACCGTTCCTTGCAAAGGAGGCAACCGAGATTCTCGGCTACCCCTATGCGAACCCGTTTTCAGCAGGCCATTTCACCTTCCGAGGGCTTCACGCTCCTGGAGGTGCTGGTCACCATCGGCATCATCATCGTGCTCTCGGGCATCACCGTGGCCGTGATGCCGGTGGCCCTGATCTCGGCCCGGTCTGACAGCAGCGCGGCCACCGTGGTCGCCGTCATGCGGGTGGCCAGGGAAGAGGCCATCTCCCAGCGCCGCAACATGCAGGTGGTCTTTACGGCCCCGAACAAAATCACGGTGTCGCGTATCGAAGTCCCGGGCCCGGGCACCACTCTTGTCCGCGAGGCGTTCCTCGGCACCAACTACAGCTTCATGCTGTTTGTCGGCGTTCCTGATACGCCCGATGCGTTCGGCAACGCCACGGCCACGGCCTTTCCGGGCGCCACGTCGATCCTGTTCACGAGTTCAGGTGAATTGGTGGACCAGGGCGGTGACCCAGTCAACGGCACCATCTTCATCGGACGGACCGGCGAAACACTGAGCGCCAGAGCCGTCAGCATCTTCGGACCGACCGCGTTGATCCGGCAGTGGCGATGGGCAGGTAGCGCATGGGCGCAGTAGCTCTCGCACGCGCGCGCCGACCCGGCGACGACGGCTTCACGCTGATCGAAGCGATCGTCGCGATGCTCATCATGACCGTGGGGCTTCTTGGCCTCGCCCAGGCATTCATCGTCGGCCTTCAGCACATGGCCACGTCGTCGTCGAATCTCATCGCCCGTGAGAAGGCGCGCGAGGCCGTCGAGAGCGTGCACACGGCGCGGGATACCCGCACCATCACGTGGGCAGAAATCCGGAATGTGTCCGACGGCGGCGTGTTTCTGGATGGCGCCCTGAGCCTGAACGCGGCCGGCGTGGACGGACTGATCAATACCGCCGACGACTCCGCAGCCGGCATCGAGACTCAGCGGGCTCCAGGGCCCAATGGAATCCTTGGTGATGGCGACGACGTACTGACGCCGCTTGTTGGATTTCAGCGTCGCGTGCAGATTCTCGAACTCGAGCCGGTCAACCCCGCCCTGCGCGAGGTGGTCATCACCATTACCTACTCGGTCGGGCTGCAACAGCGCACCTACACATTGCGCACGTTCATCTCTTCTTTCTCCTGAGCCACGACAATGCGCACCGAGCCCCCCTGTCGCAGCGACGCTGGTTTCAGCCTGACCGAACTTCTGGTCGCCAGTGTCATCGTGATCATCGTGCTGGTTGCCACGATGACGGCGCTCCAGAACGCGTACCGGGCTACGGAAATCGCCGAGGGCACCACGGGCCTGACCAACAACCTGCGCATTGGCGTGGACATGATCGTCCGAGATCTGATCCAGGTGGGGCAGGGTATGCCGACCGGCCGGACAGTGCAGGTGCCGAATGGCACTGGTGCGCTGAAGATTCAGCGGCCGCGGGCGCAGGGCAGCACGTGCACCGAATGGCCGACCGGCACCGAGGTCATTCCGGCGGTCACGGTGGGACCTGGATGTGGTCCCACCATCAATGGCGTGGCCACCGACATGTTGACGACGCTGGCCGTGGATTCCCAACTCGAAGCCGTGCCCGTGGAGAGCTTCAACGCGGGCGCCCACACGGCGACCATCTCAACTCCGGCGCAAGTCACCGGTGGCCTTGACATCAGCACTGGCGGCCCCGACGACGTGGAGGTGGGCGACCTGATGATGTTCACCAAAGGCAGTGCCAGCGCGCTGGTGTACATCACGGCGGTGAACGGCAATCAGACGATCACGTTCAACGGCGGCGACCCCTTCCAATTGAACCAGTTCGTCAGCAGCCTGAATGGCACGATCGACGATCTGATCGCTCTGGCACCCACCACGGCGCGATCGGCCACCGTGTCGAGGATTCGGATGATCTCCTACTACCTCGACAACACCCTTGATCCGACCACGCCAAGGCTCATCCGTCACATGAACTGGGGCAATCCGGCATTGGCCCTCAACAAACGCGGCCGTACCGTGGCGTTCGCCATGGAGAACCTGCAAATCACGTATGACATGGTCGATGGCGCAACCAATCCATCAAACGTGAAGATGGTGGCCGCCGACCTCACCACAGGGGGCGCGTGTGCGCCACAGACGTGCTCGCCAAACCAGATCCGCAAGGTCAATATCTATCTGGCCGGGCGTTCCACGGACAAGTTCTCAACCACGAAAAACTACTTTCGCAACGCACTGAATACACAGGTCAGCCTGCGCAGCATGGCGCTGGTGGATCGGTACAAATAAATGGCTCTCACCAGGGTTTCGACTAACCGACGGGGTAGTGACTCGGGGATGGCGTTGGTGTCCACGCTGCTCGTGCTGCTCTTGATGGGCGCGCTCGTGTTTGGCTTCCTCGCCGTCATCGCGGCCGATCAACAGGCGAGCGGGATCAACCGCGATCAGACGCAGGCGTACGCGGCGGCGCACGCCGGACTTGAAAAACTCACGGCCGATCTGGGCGGCCTGTTCATTGGCGGAAACTTCAGTCCTTCCGGCGCGCAGATTACCGCGCTGACGACGACGCCACCTGTGCTGCCCGGGTTCACGTTTATTGCCCCAGGGAATCTGCCGGGGTACACCATCACCCCTGGCGCGCTGAAAGTGGCGACGGTGCCGAGCGGACCGTTTCAGGGCCTGATCGGACTCATCACGCCCTATGTGATCAATGTGACGGCGCGGTCCAACGTGAGCTCGCTTGGCGCCGCCGAAGCGCGCATGCGGCGTGAGTTACAGACCGTGGCCGTGCCCGTGTTCCAGTTCGGCATCTTCTCGGACAATGACCTCAGTTTCTTCGCCGGTCCGAACTTCGACTTTGGCGGCAGGGTGCACACGAATCAGAACGCCTATGTCGCGCAGGACGGCAGTGCCACGCTCACGCTGCGTGAGGTCTTCACTGCGGTCGGGGAAGTTGTCCGAACGCATCTGGCCAACGGCGTTTCGATTTCGGCGAGCGGCCATCGCGGATATGTCAGGATCGCGACAACCGGGGGATCGAATCCGACATTCCGGAACCTCAGCTGCGGATCACAGGGCGGCAATTGCGGCGGCGGTACGCAGGAAGGCAGCGTCAACGTGGCGACGGTGCCCCCAAGTACACTGCAGACGGTGAACGGCCTGCCCACCATGGTCCTCGTGTCCGGCAACACCCGGAACGAACCCAAGTGGACGAACGTGTCGACCGGTTCCTATGCCAACCGCCTGCGCAACGGCGCCACTGGCGGCCGCCGGCTCGACCTGCCGCTGGTGGCGGATGGCGCGACATCCGTGGATCTGATCCGCCGACCGTCGCTCACCGTCCCCGACACACAGGTGGTGCTAGACCAGCGGTTCTTCGCAATGGCGAGCTTGCGGATCCTCCTTTCCGATCGCGCGTCGGATATTTCAGGCCTGCAGACGGTCACGGCCGCCCCGCCTGTCGATCTGGCGCGGCTGGCCCTGGATTCGGCGTACCGCGCGGATCCGAATGGTCTGGGTACGGCGGTCACATGGGTCAACAGCGTTCCGCTGGCGGTGGCCGGCACCTACGGCACCGGCACGGCTGGCTACCTGTATCGCGTGCCGCCAGGGACGCCGTTGCAGAGCGGATTTCTCAAGATCGAACGGCAAACGCGCGACGGTGTCTGGTCTGATGTGACGGTGGAGATCCTGAACCGTGGCTTTACCGGTCGCAACCTCGCTGGTTCGGCGACCTGGAACAGCGCCGGCACCACGTGTGCCAGCAACGCGGCAGATGACCCCAGCCCGAATGCTTTGATTCGCTTGCAGCGTGTGCGAGACAACCCGCTCAGTGGCTACGGCAACTGCGGCCGAACGAGCGGCAGTGTCTGGTCCACCGACGGCACCAACTATCTGCCCCTGGCGCTGTACGACGCGCGAGAAGGGGCTCGTCGCGACGACCCCTCGGGCCAAGGCAGTGTTCCCTTGTTCGGTGGCGTGATGCACTACGCCGAGCTTGACGTCAACAATCTCCGGTTGTGGCTGGCCACGTACCCCGACACGATGGATGTCACTGGCTTCGTGGTCTATTTTTCAGACAGACGGGGCAACAAGAACCTCGGCCCGGACCTGACCCAGGGAACGCGCGCCGGCGCGGATGGCATTCTCTTCACCGCGGACGATTTCGCCGACGACCTTGAAACCGGCGAACTGGGCTTCGAGGATCTCCTCAATCCCGCATCCGCGCAGAGCGTCTCCAACGGACTACTGGATACGGGCGAAGACATCAACGGGAATGGCGTCCTCGACCTCTACGGTGGCTCGCCCCGGCTGTACCCGGTGGCCGCTACCGCGTACCGCATGGCCACTGTCCCAGCGTGGGTGCCGGCCACTGGCGCCACCGGCGCCTGGGTCGCTGGCGCTGCGACCGGGCTCGCCACCACGGTGCCGGTGGGCGAGGCGCGTGTCAATCCGCAGATCTTCTTCCGGCGGGCCTTCAAACTGGTGAATGGCGGCTTCACCACCGGGAATCTGCGCTTGCCGGCCAATGGGACGCAGGGGCTCACGGTGGCGACGGAAAACCCCATCTATATCCAGGGCAATTACAACGCCCCGAATGCGGCCGGCAATGCGATGGGCACAACTCCGGGTACCGATCACGTGTCGGCGGCGGTCATCGCCGATGCGGTGACGTTCCTGTCCAACAACTTCAACGACATCCGGTCGTTCATGTCGCCGCATGACGCCGGCAGCAGTCGCGATGCCACGACCACGTGGTACCGCGTGGCGGTCATCTCGGGTAAGGGCCTCAACTTCCCGCGGCCCACGAGCAACACCAGCAACGATCACACCGACTTCGGGACCGACGGCGGCGCGCACAACTTCCTGCGCTACATTGAGGACTGGACCGATCAGACCCTCAACTACCGCGGCTCGATCATCAGTCTGTACCTGAATCGCCAGGCCACAGGGATCTACAAATGCTGCAACGTGGTGTATTCGCCGCCAACACGCGGCTACAACTTCGATACGGATTTCCTGACGCCGGCCCTGTTGCCGCCGCGCACACCGATGTTCCGCGACATCAACACGCTGACGTTCAGGCAGCTCCTGCGTCCGAATCAGTAGTCTGGCGGGAGCGCCGCGCCTCTTCGCGCATCTGCACGCTCATGGACGACGTGCCGGTGATCACGCCCCGGCACGCCGGGGCGCCGCAGTGGCAGGCGAACGCTTCTGTTTCCTCGTTGCAGAACTGGGCGTAGTCGAGTGTGAGTTCCTCGCCCGCGCTGATGTCGCAGAGGGCCAGCACGTTGAGGCCGTCGTAGCCGGTGTTGGGCGCGCATGAGTGGTTCTGCGGCGCCCAGTCGTGCGGATTCTCCGACCAGAGAATATAGACATCCTCTGAGAGGGGATACGCGTACTGCGCAAAGGTCCGCCGGTCGCGGGCGTCCCAGGTGTCTTCCACCCACCGGCGCGTCACGATGCGCTGCGAGCGTTCCTCGCCGACGAAGACGATCTCGCCACGGCGGATGTCGCGCACGGCCTCGATCCCCAGGCCGCCGTTCTTTGTGCGCACGGTGAAGGGCCGTTGCCGAGCGGCGTGGCGCGCCAGGCCTTCACGGATGATGTGCCGCAGGAAGTTCGCCACCCCGAAGCCGTCGTGCTGCAGGATGTAGTCGGCTGTGCCGTAGAATCCTTCCGGGTAAAACACCGAGCAGCTGAAGTTGGCGTCGAGCACACTGGGCACGCCGTCGCGGTCGAGGCGGAAGTCCATCCGGCTGTAGCCCGTGCCGCCGAAGGTCAGAAACACGCGGCGCCCGGCGTCCACCAGCGCGGCTTCGAGTGCGGCATCGCCCACCGAGATATTGGCCTCGGGATGGTACTGGGCGTTCTTCAAGTCGTACGTCTTGAATTGTTCGCCGGGCGGAAAGCGGTATTCGATCGGTCGAAACGCCAGCGGTACCTTCGGGTTGGCTGGATTTGCCGCGACCAGCACCGAAAACTCTCGTCCGTCGAGGTACTCCTCGATGAGGACGGTGTCGTACCGTTCCAGCAGCGCGGCGGCCTTGGCGTCGAGGGCGCGTGTGTCCGCGCAGAGGCTGGCGGCGTCGATGCCGAACGAGTCCCCGCCCTCGCCCGGTTTGACGAACAGGGGAAACCGCAGCGAGGCTGCCGCATGTGCCACGTCGGATGCCGAACGCGCAGCCACATGCGGTGGCGTGCGGACCGTCGCGTAGCGCGCGACGACCTTCAACATCTCCTTGCCGGTTTCGTAGCGGTCGGCGGGCGGGCCCGTGTACGGCAGGCCGAGGCTATCGAGCGAGTGGATGACATCAATCGACGGCACGTCCCAGTCGAGGTGCCCTTCGCAGAGGTTCACGAAGATGTCGTAGCCCTCTTTCTTCGCGTGGCTCAACTGCGCGTACACGGTGGCTTTGTCGAGAAACAGGTTGGTGAACGACCATTCCGGAATCAGGGGCGAGAGGTCGCGCGGGGGATCGTGTGTGGCGTACTCCTTCAGCAGTTCTGATTTGGCATACGACGGCTGGAGCACGCAGACGTTCATGAGTGAAGTGTCCTGTGGCGTTCGAGCGCGTCGGCCACAATCGTGTCCACAAACGACACCATGGACGTATCGGAATACTCCAGGATGCTGCCCACGGCTGATGTCACGTCCTCAGTCAGGCCGCAGTTGGCGTTGACCTCAAGGACATACGGCTTGCCGGGGTGGCCGTCGTAGCGGATGTCCACGCGCGCGTAGCCGGTGCCATCCACGGCCTGGACCGCGCGTCTGGCCAGACTGGTCAGTTCGTCATGCCATTCGCCGGGCGCCGGCGCATACGAATACGCGTGGTCGTCGGTGCCCTCGGCCATGACGGTGTCACTGGTCAGGAACCGTTCTTCCACCGGGATGGAGGTGTCGAACACACGTTCGACCGGCGGCAATGCGCGCAGCCCATCCGGACTCGTGTGGTCGCCCAGTACCAACACCGTAAATTCGCGCCCAGCCAGAAAAGGCTCGGCGATGAGGCGGCCATGCGCCACGGCCTCCTGAGCCGCCCGCACGCCGTCTTCGACGCTGGCCGCGCGGCTTGAGGCAGTAATGCCGGCCGACCCGGCGGCCACGTCCGGCTTCACGAAGATTGGCCATCCCAGCGTCTGCCCGGCGCGGCGAATGTCGGCTTTCAGGTTGCGGATGCGCACAAACGGCGCGGTCGGGACGCCCCTGGCGGTCAGGCGCCGCTTCATCGTGCCCTTGGACGTCGAGATGTCGTAGAACCGCGATCGCGCTCCGGTAAACGGCACCCTGGCGGCTTCCAGGGCCTTGACCACCGACAGCCCCGGGTACCCGTTCACGTCGTCTCCATCACACAGGTTCAGCACCACGACGCGGCGCCGATGCTGGTGCTCGCGGACACGGGTGACCTCGACGTCGAGTGTGGACGCCGAGATGGCCACCCACTCCCACTCGCACCCCAGTGACCGCATCCAGCCGTTGATCTCGGCGCGCACCGACGGGTCGTCGTATTCGGGACTCGTCAGCCGGCCGTCGCATTCGGCATACGCGATGAACACCGAGACAAAGGGACGAGTGTCCATCAGCGGGTCATGCCATGTCGGACGGGTCATGCCATGTTTAATGACGCGCTCGATGATCGGTGTCATGCGCTGTTCGCAGAGATGAAGGATGCTGCCCACAGTAGAAGAGTCGCTGGAGGATAAGCCGCACTGTGCGTTCACTTCAAGCACCATTAATTGATTCGAGCGTGCATCAAGGCGGATGTCCACGCGCGCGTACCCTTCACCATCAACCGCGCGAAACGCGCGTCGCGCGATGTCGGCCAGCACGGGGCGCAAATCATGCGGGGCAAGTTGATACCAATAATAGGGCTCGCCGGGTGGAATGGGGCGATCCACTTCGGGGAGTCCCCAATAACGTTCGAACGCAAGGAACCGTTCCTGTGCGGGCACGCGTGAGTCGAACACGCGCTCGCCGGGAGTCAGGACGAAGAGTCCGAGCGGCTCCTGCGGGTCTTCCACCACGAGGACGGTGAACTCCCGACCTTCAATGAAGGTTTCGATGAGCACGGCTTCGTCTTCGAACGACTGGCCATGCAGGCCCGCACGAACCGCCGCGACCTGCCGATGCGTCGCCGCGCGATCATGCACGACAGAGTCCAGTTGAATGCCGTAGCTGCCGGCCGAGACGTCGGGCTTGACGAAAAGAGGAAAGCGCAGAGTATCGGCGGCGCGATCCACATCGGCACTGGTCCGAGTCAGCACCCAGGGGGCGGTGGGGACGCCGGCCGCCAGAAATCTCGTCTTGCTTGCGGCCTTGGATGTGGTGACCTGGTAAAAATCCGCGCCTGCGCCGGTGAACGGTACCGACTGTGCGGTGAGCGCCGTGACTACCTCAAGCCCGGGGAAGCCGTCGGCAACGGTACCGTCGCACAGGTTGAGCACCATGACGTCCCCGGCCCGGGCCATCACCGCCGCGCGCGTGACCTCTGCGTCGAGCGTATCGGCGGTTATCGGCACCCAGTCCCAGGCCCGGCCCAGGCCCTGCATCCACCCTTCAACTTCCGCCCGGTACTCAGGCACGTCGTAATGCGGGCTGACCAGATGGCCGTCGTCAACCACATAGGGCACGAAGACCAGGACGCGGTTGGGGAGGGGAGTGATGGGACTCACGGCTCCGATTTGGGCCGGCGCGTGATGTCTGCCATCCAGATGTCGGCCTGGCGATCTTCGAGTGTGAAGAAGAACTTGCCACCCCCCACCGCAAAGTCCGGGCGAATAGACACTCGTGACAGGTCCTCGAATCGCACGAGTTGGCGGGGCTGGCCACCCGCCAGCGGCACGGACCAGAACGACGCCCGGCCTTCGGCATCGTGACTCTTGAAGTAGACCGTTCGTGCGTCCGCCCCCATCCCTGCGCTTTCTGGCACAGGATCACCCGGGCGCGAGGGGGCATAAATCACGCGCCGCTGCCCGCCATCAACGGGAAACAACTCGATCCTTCCGGGAAAGCGGGCGCCCACAAGTTGTTTGTGATCGAGCCACTCGCCTCTTGCGCCGCCACCGGGAATCAGGACCGGCGCGCCCCAGTTTCCCGAGGAGTCACGGCGGGTCACGTACAGCGCCGTTTCCGAGGGGTCGTTGGTTGACTGATCGATAAACGTCAGCGCACGGCCATCGGGAGACCATCTCGGGTAGCTTTCCTGCCCGGCCGTGGCGGTGACAGCGTGCGCGGGACCGCCTGAGACCGGGCTGATGAAGATATCCCGCGACCCCGATCGCCACGAATGGTACGCAACCTCGCGCCCGTCTGGTGAAAGGTCTGGCGCAAAATCGTCCGACGGATCCGTCGTCAATCGTTCAGCCGTGCCGCCCGCCAGAGGTATCCGAAACACGTCGGCGTTCAGGTGCAGCGAGGAGTCATACAGGAGCCACTGTCCATCGCGCGAGACCCGGATCGACTCGATCACCTGATTGCCATTGGTCATCGCGCGGGCGTTCGACGTATCGACAGGCCCTGCGTTCGGAATCGGCAGTGACCAGAGGTTAGCGCGTGCGGTGTAGGAGACGTACACGAGGCGATCAGCCGAGAAGGCAATCGACTGCGCCCCAAGGCCGGTGCTCATCCGCTGCGGTTCGCCCCGCACCTGGCCATCGTCCGCGATGTCCACGACGTAGATGTCGCGCGGGCCTTGTCTGGTTGAAATGAAGTACAGCTGACGCCCGTCGGGCGACCAGACCGGGCTCTGATTGAGCCCGGCCAGCTCGGTCACTTCGGTGACAGCCCCGCCGGCGGCCGGGATCAGGACCACGGAGCTTGGCGCAATATTGCCGAACGTTCCACTGGGAAGCACCGACGCGATGTTTCCGACGACGCAGGCGATCCGGTCTCCCTTCGGTGACCAGTCGCAAGAGTACGGAGCATCCGTGGCGGTACCGAGTGCACGCTCGCCACTGCCATCCAGTTGCACGACGGCCAGGGCATTGTCTCGTGCGATCAGCAGCTGCTTCCCGTCAGGTGACCACGCGGCGGCATTCAGCATGCCTTTGACGATCATTCGGGAGGTGCCCCCCATCGCCGACGCCACGAAGGCACCATCCGGCCTGAGATACAGAATCTGGGTGCCATCGGGCGACCAGCGCGGCTGAAACTCGAACGCATCCTTGTCATCAGAGAGGGGGATCGTTCGGCCCCCACCCACGGGTCTGATGAAGATCCGCATCTGCGTGGCTTTACCCGACGAGTACGCAAGCAGTTTTCCGTCCGGTGAGATGGCCGGATCGATCTCCAGCCCATCGTCGGTCGTGAGCTGCGATGCGGTGCCGATGACGATTGGAGGCGACGTGTCATCGCTGCCCGCTGACGTGAACATGCCCGACGTCCACGCGAATCCAATCGCGAGCACGATGATGACGGCCCCGATGATGATGCCCAGTGGGAAGCGCGATCGAGTGGCTGGTACCGCAGCCGATCCGGCCGAGGTCGTTTGTTGGACAGAACTGGCGCCTGAATCCGTGGACGACTCGAGGGCAAACGCGACGTCGCGTGCCGACTGAAAGCGTTCAACGGGATTCTTCTCGAGGCAATGACGGACGATGCGGTGCAGCGCAGGCGGAACGTCCGGCCGAAGGGCCGTCAGTTCCGGCGGGTCTTCTTTCACGATGGCGATCATCGTGTCCGCGGCGGTATCGCCCTTGAAAGCGCGCTGGCCGCTCAACATTTCGTAGAGCACGGTGCCGAGTGCGAAGAGGTCGGTGCGCGCGTCAACAGCCTGGCCGCGCATCTGTTCAGGCGCCATGTAGCCGACGGTGCCCATCACCGTGCCTGGGTCAGTGATGGCTGCCACGGTTTCGGTGGCGCCGCTGCTCGAGACGGTCGATCGCGCGAGGCCAAAGTCGAGAATCTTGACGTGCCCGTCTTCGCGTAAGAAGACATTCTCGGGTTTCAGATCGCGATGGACGATGCCCTTGTCGTGCGCGGCCGCGAGCCCTCGAGCGATCTGCATCGCAATGTCGGTCGCTTTGCGCACCGGCATCGGGCCCTGCTGCATTCGCGCGCGCAGCGTTTCGCCCTCAAGGAGTTCAGTGACGACGAACATGTGTCCGTCGTGGGTTCCGGTGTCGTGAATCGCGAGGATGTTTTGATGCGAGAGGGCGGCAATGGACTTGGCCTCGCGCTCGAACCGGGCGAGCCGGTCAGTGTCCTGGGCAAAAGCCCCCGGCAGGACCTTGATGGCCACGTCCCGCCCCAGCCGGGTGTCATGAGCCCGGTAGACCTCGCCCATGCCGCCCACGCCAATCAAATTGGCGATTTCATACGGCCCAAGGCGGGTTCCAGAGGTGAGTGACATGGACGCCAGCAAATCTTAGAGCATGCCCGCTGACTTTCGCCTCTTGATCGCCATTGATAAGTTCGGTATACTCGCCGCCGGAAAGCGAAAATAAAGCGAAAATTATCATGGCCTCAGTCGCGCTCTCCCGCCTCACCACACTGCTGCAAGCCAGGAAGCTTGATGGCACGCTCACCCGGCCGCTCAGCACCGGGTTGCCCACGACCAGCACTGGTGTGGAGGCGCTGGATCAGGCGTTGGCTCCTGGCGCTCAAAAAGCTGGATGGCCCAGGGGCCATGTCTCGGAAATTGTGGGCCCCGCATCGTCTGGCCGCACCAGCGTGGTGATGGCCACGCTGGCTGCAGCCACCGCGCGCGGAGGGGTGGTGGCCCTGGTGGATGTGGCCGATCGCTTCGACCCGGCGAGCGCGGCTGATGCGGGCGTCGATCTGGATCGCTTGCTGTGGGTGCGCGGGCCCAGCATGACGTGGGGCACTCCGCACAGCACGGTGGGCGATCTCGCGGTGCGACGCGGTCTGCGCGCGTTTGATCTGACCGTTCGCGCGGGTGGGTTTGCCGTGGTGGTGCTCGATCTGGCGGATGTGCCCGAACGGATGGTGCGCGCCTTGCCGGCGTCCACCTGGTTGCGACTGGCGCATGTGTTTGAAGGCCGCGACACAGTCGGACTTCTGGTGGGCACTGCGCCGATGGGCCGAAGTGCAGGCGGAGTCTCGCTGGCATTACTTGGCACCGGGCAGTGGGCCGGCACCAGCGTGCAGAGCCGCCGATTGTCTGGCGTGGCGGTGCAGGCACGAGTCAGCCGAAGCGCCATGCAGGTGAAGGTGGCGAGCCACACGTCAGGAAAGGCGGCCTCGTCATGTTTCTTTGCCTCGTCCGAGACTCGCTGAGCCCCTCCATCACCGGCGTCCTTGAATCTGTGGCCCGCGCGTGTTCGCCCCGTGTGGAACCACATGGCGACGACGTGGTGGTGTGTGATGCGAGGGGGCTGACACGCGTCATCGGTGAGCCGGCGGTGATTGCCGAGGAAATGCGGCGCATGGCCTGGGACCGCGGCGTGGGCGTGCGTGTGGCCATTGCCGGCACACATACGGCCGCGTGGTTGCTGGCGCATGTGCGCCCGGGCCTGACTGTGGTGACGCCAGGTGACGAGGCGCACACGTTGGCGCGCCTGCCGATGACGGCTCTGGCGATGCTGCCCGAATGCCGGGCCCGCATCTTCAGCGATGTGCTGGAGACGCTGGATCGCTGGGGCGTGGCCACGCTGGGTGATCTGGCGCGGCTGCCGCGTGCCGACGTGTCGTCGCGGCTGGGCCTGGCCGGAGCGCGATTGCATCAGGCGGCCTGGGGTGAAGACGTGGTGCCCCTGGTGGCGACGGCAGAGGCGACGCGGTTTATTGAACGCGTGGAACTTGAATGGCCCGTAGACGGGCTTGAGCCGTTGTCGTTTGTGCTGGCGCGTGTCTGCGAAGCGCTGTCGGGTGCGCTCGAACGCGCCGACCGGGGCGCGGTCACGATCACCACGCGGCTGACCCTGGTCAACAAAACCCTGGCGGAACGTACGTTGACGCTGCCGGCGCCGATGCGCGACGCAAAAGTACTGCGCACGTTGATCCTGCTCGATCTCGAAGCCCATCCGCCCGGCACTGATGCCGAACACTTTGCCGGCATCGATATTGTCGAGGTGGAGTTGGGGGTAACTCCGGGCCGCATCGTACAGAAATCGCTGCTGGCGCACGACGTGCCTGCCGTGGAAGACATCGCCACACTGGTCGCGCGGCTCCAGGCGCTGATGGGGGAGTCGCGTGTGGGCGCGCCGGTGGTGCTTGATACGCACGACCCCCGCAAGTCATCAATGAAACCGTTTATCGCTCCCGCCTTCGCCATAGAGCGGCTTCGGCGGGCTTCGCCGAGTTCAAAAGCCCCGCAGCATCCGAGCGCGACGATTCGCCGCTTTCGCCTGCCCATGGCCGTGCGTGTGGTCACCGACCATGGCGCGCCGGTGCGGATCGTGCTCAGCGCCCTTCGACTCGCCCCTGCGGGGCTCGCTCAGGGTAAAGAAATCACGCATCGGGCCGGGCCGTGGCGCACCTCGGGGCAGTGGTGGACGGCCGATCGCGATACCTGGGATCGCGACGAGTGGGATGTGAGCGTGGAGACCGGCGTGGTGTATCGCCTGGCGCGCGATCGCGCCACCGATCGGTGGGAAGTGGAAGGCGTAATCGATTGAAGCCGCGCGTTCGGGGCCTGAGCACATGTACATCGAGCTTCATACGGCCTCGGCCTTTTCGTTTCTCGCCGGCGCGTCATTGCCAGAGACGCTCGTCGCGCGTGCGGCGGCGCTGGGCTATCCCGCGATTGCGTTGCTCGACCGCGACGGCGTCTACGGCGCCCCGCAGTTGTATCGCGCCGCCAAAGCCGCCGGCCTTCGCGCCATCGTCGGCGCCGAACTGACGATCACTCAGACCCATCCTGGTGGTTCGTCTTTGTGGACGCTCCCCGTCCTCGTCGCGTCTGTCGAGGGGTATCGCAATCTTTGCCGGCTGATTACGCGCGCCAAATCGAAGGCGGCGAAAGGCGAGTCCTTGCTCACACTGGCAGACCTGGATGGGCATTGCGGCGGATTGATTGCCCTGGCCGGACGTCCGGCCCTGGTCGCTGAACGTCATGGCGTGGGCGGGCTGGTGGATCAGATTGTCGGCATCTTTGGCCGTGATCGCGTCTGGGTCGAGTTGCAGAGGCATTTGCGTCGCGATGAAGAAGAGGCCAACGCGTCACTGCTCGATTTGGCTGCCGCGTTCCGCGTGCCGGTGATGGCCTCCAATGGCGTGAGGTTTGCCTCGCCTGAAGACCGTCCCGTCTTTGATGTCCTCACATGCCTGCGGCATAAGACGACGCTGGCGCAGGCAGGGCGGCGGCTGTCGGTGAATGCCGAGCGTTACCTGAAACCGCCTGAGATGATGGCGCGGTTGTTCAGCGATTTGCCGCAGGCGCTTGCGGGCACCGAATCGCTGGCCGAACGGCTCGAGTTCACCCTGGTGAATCTGGGGTATCGCTTTCCGGAATATCCGGTGCCGGCGGGTGAAACACAGGCGTCGTTTCTGCGGCGTCTGACATATGTCGGCGCACGCGATCGATATCATCCGCTCGACGAGGCGTTTGGTGGCCGCGCGAAAGCCCAGATCCAGCGCGAACTCGATCTCATCGACAAACTCAACCTCGCCGGCTACTTCCTCATCGTCTGGGACCTGGTCAATTTCTGCCGGCAGCAGGGAATTCTTGTGCAGGGCCGTGGGTCGGCGGCCAATAGCGCCGTGTGTTATTCGCTGGGCATCACGGCGGTGGATCCCGTGGGGATGGAACTGCTGTTTGAGCGGTTTCTGTCGGAGGAACGCGGCGAGTGGCCCGATATCGATCTGGATCTGCCGAGCGGCGACCGGCGTGAACGGGTCATTCAGTACGTGTATCAGCGATACGGTGCGGCGGGAGCCGCGATGACGGCCAATGTCATTTCCTATCGTGGCCGCAGCGCCGCTCGTGAAGTGGGGAAGGTGCTCAGCATGGACGAGGGCGAGATCAACGTCCTGTCCAAAATGATGAGCCGATTCGAGTTTGTGGACCCGGCCGACACGGTCACGCAGCACTTGAAAGAGGCCGGTGTGGATACCGGCAAACAGATCTACACGCAGTTCGCCACGTTGTGGCAACGCATGCAGGACCTGCCGCGGCATCTCGGGCAGCACTCGGGCGGCATGGTGATGTGCCAGGGACGTCTGGACGAGGTGGTCCCGCTCGAGCCAGCCTCGATGCCCGGCCGGATGGTGGTGCAGTGGGACAAGGATGATTGCTCGGATCTCGGCATTGTGAAGGTGGATTTGCTGGGTCTGGGCATGATGGCCGTACTCGAAGAGGCGGTGCTGCTCACGGGTGTGGACCTGGCGCATCTGCCGCCGGACGACCCCGAGGTGTATCGCATGCTGCAGGCCGCTGACACGGTGGGGGTGTTCCAGGTGGAGTCGCGCGCGCAGATGGCGACGCTGCCGCGACTCAAACCCAAACACTTCTACGACATCGTCGTTGAAGTTGCGCTCATTCGTCCGGGGCCCATCGTGGGACAGATGGTGCATCCGTATTTGAAGCGCCGGCGCGGCGATGAGCCCGTGACTTACGCGCATCCCAGCCTGGAGCCGGTGTTGAAGCGCACGCTGGGTGTGCCGCTGTTTCAGGAGCAGTTGCTGCGCATCGCGATGGTGATTGCCAATTTCAGCGGGGGCGAAGCCGAGGAGTTGCGCCGCGCGATGGGCTTCAAGCGATCGGCGAAGCGCATGTTGGACATCGAAGGCCGACTGCGGGCCGGGATGGCCCGCAACGGCATTACCGGCGCGGTGGCGGATCAGATCGTGCTGTCGATCTCATCATTCGCGCTGTACGGATTTCCGGAATCTCACGCGGCCAGCTTCGCGCTCATCGTGTATGCCAGCGCGTATCTGAAGGTGCATTTCCCCACGGCGTTTTACACGGCGCTGCTCAACAACCAGCCCATGGGCTTTTACGCGCCGGCCACGCTTGTGAAGGACGCGCAGCGGCGTGGCGTGCGCTTCGCGCCCGTGGATGTGCAGGCATCCGACTGGCCGTGCACGATTCAGGACGACGGTGTTATTCGGCTGGGCCTGATGTATGTGCAGGGGTTGCGCGAGGAAGCTGGCCGCAAAATTGCGGCCACGAAAACGACCTCTGAGGTCGTTTCCACGAGTGGGTACATGAAACGACCTCAGAGGTCGTTTTCGTGTCGATTTCGGACACTCGACGAGCTTGGGGGGCGCACGGGACTGCGCCGCGATGAACTGCGCATGCTCGCCGAGTCTGGCGCGCTCGCTTCGCTTGGAGGTGATCGCCGATCGGCGCTTTGGCAAGCCGAGCGCGCCGCCCGCCCCGCAGGGCCGCTGCTGTGCGACTCGTTCGACTCGCCCGACACGGGCTCGCTCAGGGAAAAGACGTCGGGTGTCTTTTTCCCTGCGGCCCTGAAAAAGACACCCGACGTCTTTTCCGGGAGCGAGCCCGAGATCAGATCTCCCCTCCCCGCAATGTCCCTGCTCGAACGCGTGGAGGCCGATTACCACACGACGGGGCTGACCATCGGCCCGCACCCGATGGCGCTGGTGCGGCGCACGCTGTCGGCGCGCGGAGTGGTGCGCGCGGTGGATCTGGCGCACGGACGTCCGGGCCGCCGGGTGCGTGTGGCCGGGGCCGTGATCACGCGACAGCGGCCGGGCACGGCCAAAGGGTTTGTGTTTCTGTCGCTGGAGGATGAAACGGGCATCGCCAACGCGATCCTCACGCCCGATGTGTTTACGTCACACAAACGCACGGTCGTGGACGCGCCGTATCTGCTGATCGAAGGCGTCCTGCAGAATCAGGACGGCGCCATCTCGGTGAAAGCCGAGCGAGTAGAGGCGCTGGCCCACCAGGGGCCGCCGCCACAATCCCACGACTTCAGGTGAGCCGCGGGTGTGGCCGTACGGAGGCCGGACCTTCCGCCTTCGCTGAAGCTCCGGCGGACCGCCGTAGCCTTGGCGGAGGCTGGTCAGGTCCGGCGTCGTCGCCGGGTCTAAAGACCCGGCCTCCGAAGCCTGACCGACTGCTGGCCCGACAGGTAGCCGATGGTGGTGGCGCCGGGGGAGACCACCACGGTCTTGGATTTCTGTCCGGGTGTTTCGATGGTGCGCTTCGAGTCTGCCGTTGAGCCGGCCGTGGCGCGGATGTTCAGCTTCGTGCCGTCGAGCGCGTCAACGGTTTTCAGCTGAATCGTCGCCTTCTTTTTGTCGTGGCTGAGGATGACGCCGGTGGCCGCAGCGCCACTGGCGATCACCGTCTCGCCTCCGACGGTGACGTCTCGGGTCACCGTGAACTGCAGTTCCATTCCCGCAGTGGCCTCGAGCGGAATTTCGGTCTGCAGTTGCAGCGCGATCGGCAACGCGTCGGGTACGGGTACGAGCAGCACGACCGTTTCGGCCACAGGCGCCGCGACCGGTGCCGTTGCTGCCGTCGCCGCACCACGCCCTCTGACCCCCGTAGGCGCAGCGGGCTTAGGCACACCTGCAGGCTTCGCCGTGTTCGGCGCGACCTTCGTGGCATCTGTGCCTGGCGTTGCGGCGGCGACCGGCGGTGGCACCGCCGGATCGGGCGTCACAGCAACCGGTTCCGCCGGTGGTGCCGGTGCAGGCGTGGCTGCCAGAGGGTCAGGCTGCGGCGTCACAGGGGCACCCGGCCGCGTACTGAACCACCATCCACCGGCCGCCAGCGCGACCACCACCACAGCCGCACCAGCCATCATCGCGGTGCGATTCGAACCAGCCGCAGCGCCGGTCTTGGCTGTCTGGGCCGCAACCGCCGGCTTCTTCGGCGCGGCAGCGGCGGCCGGCTTGGCCCCGGCCACAGCAGTCTTCGCCGCCTCGATCGCAGCGGCCGGAACGCCGACCGACGTCGGTAGAACAGGCTGCGACATGATGCCCGACGCGAGCGGCGATTGGGCATACAGCACGCCCGATGACGACAGCTGTCGAAGCCGCATCAGCGCATCGCGCACCTCGGCCATGGTCTGGAAGCGCGCATCCGGATCCTTGTGCAGGCACTTGTGAATGACGTCCGACAGGACCTCTGGTACTTCCGGCGTGATCTCAAGCACCCGGCGCGGCTCATCGCGCAAAACACTGGTCAGCGTGCTGATGCTGTTTTCGCCGGTGAACGCACGATTGCCCGTCGCCATTTCGTACAGCACGGCGCCAAACGAGAAGATATCGGACCGCGCATCCGACGCCTTGCCCTGCGCCTGCTCCGGCGACATGTAGGACAAGGTGCCGACGATGGTGCCCTGGACGGTGAGGGGAGTGAGGCCGGTGGCCTCGGGGTCTTCGGCAAACGCGCCAGGCGCGAGTTTGGCCAACCCGAAGTCGAGCAGCTTCACCAGGTCGCGCTCGGTGACCATGATGTTGCCGGGCTTGAGGTCGCGGTGGATGATGCCCGCGCCATGCGCGGCCGCGAGGGCGTCGGCCACTTGTGCGCTGTAGTTGATGATCTGCGACACCCGCAGGCCGCCACGCGGAATGATCGCGTCCAGCGTTTTGCCCGACACCATCTCCATCACCATGATGTCGGCGTCGTCTTCCGTGATGACGTCGTGGATGGTGATGATGTTGGGATGGTTCAGCGCCGAGGCCGCCTGGGCCTCCTGCATGAATCGCTGCCGCCGTGTGGGATCGCCGCTGTGGTCCGCGCGAAGGAACTTGAGCGCCACCATGCGGTTGAGCTTCAGGTCCTTGGCCTTGATGACGTCGCCCATGCCGCCGGAGCCGAGCTTCTCCAGGGGCTGATATTGGCCGCGAATGATGGAATCCATGGTGTTACCGCACAATCACTTTGCCTTGCGACATGACGAATCGCACGGATCGCAACGCCTCGATGTTCGCCGTCGGATCGCCCGACACAGCAATGATATCCGCCAAATAGCCGGGCGCAAGCCGTCCGAGCGTGGAACCCATTCCCAGTGATTCCGCTGCGAGCGACGTGGCGCTGATGAGCGCGTCCACAGGCCGCTGGCCCGCTTGCACACGCACAAACGCTTCTCGGGCATTCTGGCCATGGGCGCCGGCCACCGCATCGGTGCCAAGCGGCATACGCAGGCCTGCATCCAGTGCCTTCTTGAAAATCGGGCCGAGGGTCGGGACGGCGCGCTCCATGAACGCAAACCCTTCGTCTGTGTAACTTCCAAAGCCCTGAAACTTCGCCTTGTTCTCAATGTAGTTCTGCAACACGAGCCCGATGTTGGGATCAAAGAAGACGTTCGCGGCCTTCATTGCCGCAATCGCGCGGTCGTCGGCAAACGCGCCGTGTTCAATCTGGTGGCACCCGGCCTTCACCGCCGCCACGATGGAGTCCGGGTCGTGGGCGTGCACGACGGCGCGCAGGCCTTGCACGCGCGCCTCTCCGCAGACGGCATCGAGCTGTTCCTGGGTCACGTTCAGTTTGCCGCCGTCCCGGATGCTGCCCGACGCAAAGGTCTTGATGACGTCGGCGCCGGCGGTTTTTGACGCGCGGACGGCTTCCCTGAGCTGCTCGGGCGTGCGAGTGCCGGGCTGGAGTTGCCCGAGCGACGACACGATGCGCGGCCCCACCAGCGTGCCGGCCGCGACTGCCGCCCGCAGCGCCGCATCGCCCCGATTGCCGAGGTTCTGCACCGTCGTGAACCCCGCCAGGAGCGTCGCCCTCAGATTGGCGGCGATAGCCGCATCGCGCTGTTCCGGAGTTTCCCGCGGGCCGTCGGGCCGGTTGCCATAACGGCCGTCAGGCCCGAAATGCCAGTCGATGTGCGTGTGCACGTCGATGAGGCCCGGCATCAGGGTGACGTCGCCAAGGTCGATCGCGTCTCCCTCGGCGCGGCCAACAAAGGTGATGCGGCCATCGGCGACGGTCACGGCGGAGTTCCGATGTAACTGGCCGGTGACGCCGTCGAAGACGCGTGCGGCACGGATGGTCATCGAGGACGACGCTTGCGGCGAAGAAGCAGGCGCACCAACGCCGGCAGCCGCAGCACCAGTAGGCAATGACAGCAAACGCATGCCCTGGGAAGGCATGAACCGCCGAGACCCAGACACATCAGCACAGACGCCTGCTCGGTTAGAATAGATGATTCATGGCAAAACGTCGGGCACGAGTAGAGGTCACGGAAACAGGCGTTCGGATCATCCGCAAGAAATCCAAAATTTCGGGCTGGGGTGTCTACGCGTCGGAGCCGATCAACAAGAACAAGCGCATCATCCAGTACACAGGGGAAAAAGTCTCTTCTGCGGAAGCGGATCGGCGCGAAACGAAGTACCAGAAGAAGGGGCAGATCTGGTGTTTCACGCTGAACCGGGCGTGGTACCGCGACGGCAACGTCAACGGCAGCACCGCGCGGTTCATCAATCACTCCTGCAACGGCAACTGTTACTCCGAAGTCATCAAAGACGTCGTCTGGATTCGCGCCTCCAAGAACATCAAGAAGGGCGACGAGCTGAGCTACGACTACAACACCGAGGGCGAGGCCGGCATGCGGTGCCGCTGTCACCCGACCTGCACGAACAAGATCTGACGAGGGTGCCGACATGACAGTGCCTGTCCGTCACGTCGTCTACCTCCACGGATTCGCGTCGTCGCCCGAGTCGTCCAAAGCCGAAGTCTTTCGGCGCGGTCTTGCGGCGGCGGGCGTCGGATTCGTGTCACCTGACCTGAACCAGCCCGAGTTCGAGACCCTGACCACCACGCGCATGCTCACGCAGGTGCGAGCGGTGATCGAGGGAATTCCTGAGGGTCCAGTGGCGCTGGTGGGCTCGAGCCTGGGCGCGTTTGTGGCAGTGCTTGCCGCCGACGCGGACCTCACCGGCCGCGTGGATCGACTGATCCTGCTTGCGCCGGCTTTGGATTTTGGCGGCAACCGGCTGCGCCAGTTTGGTCCACATAGCGTTGAGGCGTGGCGGCAGGCCGGGGCCCTGCGCGTGCCCCACCACGCCTGGGGTGAGGAGCGCGAGATCAACTTTGCGCTGTATGAGGATGCCGCGCAGTACGACGCGATCACGTTGCCAGTCCGGTTCCCGACCCTGGTGTTCCAGGGCGAATACGACGAGGTGGTGAAGCCGGCGATGGTGAAACAGTGGGCGGCTGGGCGACCGATGGTTGACCTGCGCCTGTTGCCGGACGGCCATCAATTGTCCACGTCGATCGAGCGTGTCTGGCGTGAGAGCGCGCGGTTCCTTGGCGTGGCCGGGGGGCCGACTGAGGGCCTGCGTGCGGTGCCGCAATCCTGATGGCCTTGGCAGCCGTAGGGTAGATGACGGGGTAGAATCAAACCTGAGGGCACCCAGCATGTTGATCAAGCGCGCATCGGATATCCGTTCATCTGAGATCACACCCGAAGCGGTCTACCGCTCGCGTCGTGAGTTTCTGCAGACCGCCGCAGCCGGTGCGCTGGGCGCGTATGCCGGGGCCTCGTTGCTGAGTGGTGGCGATCTGTGGGCTCAGGCGACGATCGCGGGCGTGAAAAAGTCGCCGCTTTCAACGACCGAAGCCACCCACACGTGGGAACAGGTCACGCAGTACAACAACTTCTACGAATTCGGCACCCAGAAGTCAGACCCGGCCCGGTATGCCGGCCAGCTCAAAGTGAAGCCGTGGACGGTGAAGGTGGACGGCCTGGTGGCCAAGCCGGCCGACTACGCGCTTGAAGATCTGATCAAGCCGCATCAGCTGGAAGAGCGCATCTATCGCTTCCGCTGTGTGGAGGCCTGGTCGGCGGTGATTCCCTGGGTGGGATTCCCCTTGGCGGATCTGATTAAACGTGTCCAGCCGCAGGGCAAGGCCGCGTACGTCGCGTTCACCACGTTACAGCGCCCCAGTGAAATGCCCGGCCAGCGCACGGGCTCGCTGGACTGGCCGTACGTGGAAGGCCTGCGCATGGACGAGGCGATGCATCCGCTCACGATCCTGGCCACCGGCATCTTCGGCAAGGAATTGCCGAATCAGAACGGCGCGCCGATTCGACTGGTGGTGCCCTGGAAGTACGGCTTCAAGAGCATCAAATCCATCGTCCGTATCAGCTTCGTGGAGAAGATGCCGCCGACGTCGTGGAATATCGCGAACGCGGCCGAGTACGGGTTCTATTCCAACGTGAACCCGATGGTGGATCATCCGCGATGGAGCCAGTCGCGCGAGACGCGCCTGGGCTCGTTCGTCAAGAACAAGCCGACGTTGATGTTCAACGGCTACGCTGATCAGGTGTCGAAGCTCTACGACGGCATGGACCTGAAGAAGTTCTACTGATGTCGGCGGGCGCGATGCGCGCCGTCAAGGTGCTGGTGTGGGCCGCCTGCACCTGGCCGGGCGCGAACCTTTTCTACAACGCGTTCTGGGGCGACCTCGGCATCAACCCTGTCGAGACCCTGGAGCACACCAGCGGGGAAGCCGCGCTGGTCATCCTGCTGTGTTCACTCGCCATTACACCCGTGCGGCGGATAACAGGCTGGAACCGCCTGCAGTCGCTGCGCCGCCTGCTCGGCCTCTGGGCGTTCTTTTACGCACTCGCGCATCTTTCGTTCTACATCCTGTTCGACCAGGCCTGCTTGTACTGGGCCGACTGCCAACTCAAGGCGGTGGTGGACGATGTGATGAAGCGGAAGTTCATTTTGTCGGGCATGGTCGCGTTCTTCGCGATGCTGCCGC
Organism: Acidobacteriota bacterium; assembly: GCA_016716905.1. Lineage (NCBI taxonomy): Bacteria > Pseudomonadati > Acidobacteriota > Acidobacteriota bacterium. The sequence continues at coordinate 697,528 of JADJUS010000003.1, forward strand.
TGGCGCTGACGTCCACCAAGGGTTGGATTCGGCGGCTGGGCAAGCGGTGGCAGACACTGCACCGTCTGGCCTATGTCGCCGGCGCCGCCGGGGCGATCCACTTCATCTGGAAAACCAAGGTTCCGGAGACAAAACCATATTTGTATGGCGGCATTCTCCTGGTGCTACTTGGGGTGCGGGGCTTTTACACTTGGCGCAAGAAGCGGGCAGGGTGGGGACGGGTCTCGACTGTGGGAAACTCCGGGAATATCGACAGCTAAAATTCCAGGAGTTTTCCACAGTCGAGACCCGTCCCCCTACGTGCCCCGGTTCAGGAGATCAGATATGCGAATCACACGTCTCGCCAACATCGTCATTCTGATCGTCGCGACCACCGCGTGTGGCGCGGATCCTCAGGAGCCTGCGCTTCCGCTGCCGCAGCCCGTGGTCGCTGAGGCGACGCCCGCCATATTGGGCGACGCGTGGCTCAAGGGCGAGGCTGTTGGCGCGGAACCCGTGATGTTCGCGGTGCTGGCCGGGGACTGGACAGTTCGAGAAGAGTCCGGCGAACGATTCCTGCGCGTGGACGGGACGAACTGGAAGGTTGGGACGCCGCCGCGGATGTTGCCCGAGAAAGCGGCCGCGTTGTTTCCTGCGTCCGCAGCGGCGTTCGAGAAACGTGTGCTCGCCGGCCTCCAGTTCCCATACGGCGTAGTCCGTCAGGCGGGGACGTTCGGTGACGGGGAACTGCAGGTGGACTTCAGGCTCATTGGCGGCGCATCGGACCAGTTCGCGTCGCTCCTCTTTGGCCTCACCGAGGACGGCAATCACTACGCGTTCCGCTACAACACGAAGGACGGTGACACCGCGTTGTGGAAGGTCGTCAACGGCCAGCGCGAGCGCCTGCACCACGGCGGCGTGCCTGTCGCCGTCAAACTCGGCGAGTGGCGCACGTTGCGGCTCAATGTCGAAGGCAGCCAGGTCTCCGGGTGGGTCAACGACGTGCAGGCCCTCACGTTTGACCTGCCCGCCTCGGTCTCCGGCCGCGTCGGCCTCTGGTCCAAGGCGGACTCGGTGACGGACTATCGAAGATTCACCGTGAAGTAACTGGCGGAACTGACTGGACTGGCGGAACTGGCGGAACTGGGAAGCTCCCTCGTAGGGCGGCCTGAACCTCAAGGCCGCCAAAGTGCCGCGGCGTTGAAGTGCACGCCGCGCTACGAGATGCATAGCCGTATACTGCGGCGCATGTTGCTCCGACGATCTTCCCGCCTCGTCCTGGTCGTTGTCGGCCTCGCGCTTGTGTCCTCGGGCCTACTGGCCCAGCGGGCGGCGTCGACACCCACCACCTACTATCCGCCGCGCTTCGACTGGGCGCGGGTGTCGCCGGCCGATGCGGGATTTGATCCCGTCAAACTGAAGGCCGCCGTGGATTTCGCGATCGAGAATGAAAATCCGGCCACGAAGGATCTGGCGCTCGACATTCCAAACACGTTCCGCCGCGAAGCGCCCTACAACGCACTGATCGGTCCTACGTCACCGCGCGCCGCCGCCAATGGCCTCGTCATCCACCGCGGCCGCATTGTGGCCGAGTGGGGCGATACCGCTCGGCCCGACATGACCTTCAGCGTCACCAAGACCTTTCTTTCGACGGTGGTTGGTCTCGCGTACGACCGCGGCCTGATCAAAGACCTCAACGATCGCGTGGGGCCGTACATGCCCGCGAACGTGGACCTGTTCGCGTCAGAGAAGAATGCGCCGATCACCTGGGACCACCTCCTGCGGCAGACGAGTGACTGGTCCGGGACGTTGTGGGGCAAACCCGACTGGGCCGATCGGCCAGTGGGCGCGACCGAGGCCGAGTGGGAGAAGCGACCGGTCTACGCCGCTGGGACCCACTTCAAGTACAACGACACGCGCGTGAACGTGATGGCGCTGGCCGCCCTGCACGTGTGGCGCGATCCGCTGCCCGAGGTGCTGCGCCGCGAAGTGATGACACCGATCGGCGCGTCCAGCACGTGGCGCTGGGAGGGGTACGACAACTCATGGGTCGATCTGGACGGCCGCAAGGTGCAGGCGTCCACCGGCGGCGGCCACTTCGGTGGCGGCATGTTCATCAGCGCCTTCGACCTCGCGCGCTTCGGTTACCTGTTCCTCCGGAACGGCAAGTGGGAAGACCGCCAACTCGTCTCCACGAAGTGGATCGGCCTCGCGCGCACACCGGGCGTGAACCCTGAGTACGGGTTCATGAACTGGTATCTGAACCCTGGCCGCAAGGCCACGCCGTCAGTGCCCGAGAACACCGTCCGCTTCGTCGGCAACGGCAACAACATTGTCTACCTGGACTGGGAGAACGACCTGGTCGTTGTCGTCCGCTGGATCAAAGGAGGGCGCGCGAACGGCGCCACCACGGGTAGCGCTATCGACGACTTCCTGGGCAAGGTTGTGACGGCGATCAAGAAATAGAGACGTGGAGACGACGGATCACAAGAGGGCACGGAGATAGGGAGCTTCTTCTTTCTTCTCTCTTCGCCCAAAGACTCTGCGTCTCGGCGCCTCCTGTGATCCTTCGTGGCTGCGACTATCCCCCGCGCGTATGCATCTCCAGGTGCGCGTCTTTCTTCAGTACGCTCAGCGGGATGTAGGTGCCGCGGCCCCGCACTGAGCGGCGTTCTTCAGCGCCGCGATCGGCGCGGCCCTTCCAGACCGCCTTCAACATGTTGAGCAGCGTCTCGGGCGATGCGCCGGCGCGAAGAGGGCGGCGCAAGTCCGTGCCGTGTTGCGCGTACAAGCACAGCAGCAACACGCCGTCGGCGGTGAGGCGCGCGCGGTCGCACGTCCGGCAAAACGGCTGCGTGGTGGACGCGATGATGCCGAACGCCAGGCCGTCGGGCAGCTGGAAGCGATCCGCAGGCGCTGACGCCGGGCTGGGCAGTGGCTCGATCGGTCCGTAGATCGACGCGAGCCGTTCCAGCAGTTGAGCGCGCGAGAACACCGCGTCGGGACGCCAGTGTGTGGCACCGCCCACATCCATGTATTCGATGAACCGGACTTCGGCGCCGACCGATCGCCCGTACTCCAGCAGGTCTCCGACCTCGTCGTCGTTATCGCCCTGGGTGATGACCGAGTCGATCTTCAGATCCGAGAATCCCACCCGCCGCGCGGCGTCGATGCCGGCGAGCACCTGTGGCAGCGCGTCCCTTCGCGTCAGTGCGTTGAAGCGTTCAGGCCGCATCGTGTCCAGGCTCACGGTGACGCGATGGAGCCCCGCCGCCTTCAGGTCGGCCGCCGCATCGGCCAGCAGCACGCCGTTGGTGGTCAGCGCCAGGTCCACGAGCCACGGCTTCGCCGCCAGTTGCGCAACAAGCGACGGCAGGTCGCGACGGAGAAGCGGCTCGCCACCAGTCAGCCGCACCCGGTCCACACCCATCTGTCCGAAGAGGTCGGTGAGCTGGACGGTTTCCTCGAACGACAGCACATCCTCGCGCGGCAGCCAGACGTACTCATCCTCGGGCATGCAGTAGTGGCACCGCAGGTTGCACCGGTCGGTCACCGACAGGCGCAAGCTGCGAAGCGGCCGGCCGAGTGTGTCGAGCGTGGACATGTGTGTTGATTATCGCCCGGAAACTGCGCTTCGGGTGCTGATACCCCTATTGAGGATCGAGGATTGAGGATTGAGGATCGGGATGGAGAGGATTGCTGATTGAGGAGTGCGGATCGCGTGCACGATGCCGCGCGTGAACCGTCAGGCCTCAGTCGACGAAGTAGCCCTCCCGGACGGTGACCTTCGCGCCACGGCGGTTCACCTTGACGCTGATCGGGTGCCAGCCTTTGGTCGTCGGCGGCGAATACGAGATGAGGTACGTCGTGCGCAGCCAGGTAAACATCTCCGCAATGATCTTTGCCGGGTCGCCCGCACCGAGGTTGACCGTGATCCCGCCGGTTCGTTTCGCCAACGACTGCAGTGACGAGGGGAACACGAAGCCGGAAACCCGGCCAATGGCGATGTCGCCGATCTGGCGGCCGCGGAAACTGTCGGATGCGCCGGCTCGAACCTCGTCCTTGATCATGATCGGGCTGCCGACGAGCACAAAGGCCGGGCCCAGCCGGCGAGTCATTTCGCTCAACGCCTCAAAGCTAGTGGTACTCCGAGCGTCGATGGCGTTGGTGAAGGCGACCAGCGCCCGTCGGCGATTCGTCTCTACAAATTCACGTAAGCCCGCCGAAATGGCATCGTAGGGGGCGGCATATCTTCCTTGACCGAATGCATCAACACTGAAACGAGGCCGCCCTGATTCCAACACGCGGATGCGGGATGGAGGAGTTCCGGCAGCGAGTGCGCCCAGTCGATCGCGATCCTGAACTTGATCAAGAAACGCCGAGATACCGGCGGTGAGCCGCGACGCTTGTTCGGCAGACGTGTAGGCCACCGAAGGGATGGGCTGAGCCACCACAACAAGATCAAGTGGCGCGTCCGCAGATTCTTCCACCCGAACGATTTGCCGCGCACCGCCGTCGGACACGGCGAAGTCATCGCTTGTGAGGCCTTGCACGGCCCCTCCGTTATCAATAACGCTGACCTCAAGACGCACCAGCGCCGTTGCTGATCTGAATTGCGGCGCCTGTCCACTGTAAACAATGCCAGTGGACGCCAGGAGCGCGACGATGGCTGCGGCCTTCACTGAAGTGCCACGCCTTTTACGCGAGCCATGAGGTCCGCAGCGACCGCCGGGGTCAAAACGGTGCAGGGGTAGGAGTAGTAGAGATCATCCCCGCTGACCTCAGCGAATGCGACTGCGGCTCCTGGCCTCAAGGAGCCGAGAGCGATTGCCGCTGCGGTTGACCGCGGCTCGAGCAAGACAGAGTGGTCGTACCAGCGGAGTGCGCCCAGCGTGTCGTGCTGCGCTCGAGCCGCTTCCGCGCGGCTGATCGCGGCCAGATACGCGAATGGCGCCGCAGCAGGATCCACCGCGAGGCGCTCCAACTCCTGCGCCGCCTTCGCGTCCTTAGGCGCGCGAATTCTGGCCGCACGCATCTTTGCTTCGGTCAGGGTGGGGTCGATCTTCAGCGCGGCCTCAAAGGCCTTCGCTGCTCTGGCCGGACGCTTTGTCGCAAGGTCCGCAAAATATGGAACATTGACCTCACTGCTCAGGACACGAGTGATCACGCCCTGCAACCTGCCGAGGCAATCAAACAGAACACCTTCCACCAACAGTGGTGCGGCGCCCGCGCCCTTCTCCTGCTTCCAGAGCCGAACCGCCTGATCCCACCGGGAGATTTCGCTATTCGACCTGGGATTCAACGCACCCAGTGTCGAGGCGCGCACGCGATCGCTGAGCTTTTCGGCCTGACTCTGGGCAGTCCTGTTGACGCGCTCCTGGATCTCCTGCATCTGTGTTGCAGGCGGCAGCTGTAGGCCGGCAGTCGCGCCAAGCGACAAAACGCAAGCCGCGACACACAGCAGGCCCCTCATGATCCGGAGCATATAGCGGTTCCTTCAGCCCTTCATGCCTCGTGTGAAGAGGCTTTTGGAGTGTTCGCTTCTATAATCTCTGGATGGCTTTGCGTAAGTATCTCGGCACGTTCCCGGTGGTCGCGCCCGGCGCGTTTGTTGACGAAACGGCCCAGGTGATCGGCGACGTGGTGATCGGTGCCGAAAGTAGCGTGTGGATGCAGGTGGTGATTCGCGGGGACGTGAACTACATCCGCATCGGCGACCGCACGAATGTGCAAGACGGCAGCGTCGTCCATGTCCAGAACGAGACGCACCCCACCGTAATCGGAAACGACGTGACGATCGGGCACGGGGCCGTGGTGCATGGGTGCACGATTCACGACCGCGTGTTGATCGGGATGGGCGCCATCATCCTCAACGGCGCGATTATTGGCGAAGACTCGATCGTGGCGGCCGGCACCCTGGTGACCGAGCGCACCGTCATCCCGCCCCGTTCGATGGTCATGGGCAGCCCCGGCAAGGTCCGGCGGCCGCTGACCGATGCCGAAGTGGCCACGATCCTGGAGTTCTCGGGCAACTACGTCCGGTATCGCCTTGACTACATGGGATAATGCCTGACGATACCGATGATTCCAGCAATACGTGGGACACACGACATCCTTCCAGGTGACGTCGAAAAATGGCAGTACGTCGAACGCATCGCGCGTGAGTTGTGCGAGCGCTACGGCTACGTCGAGATCCGTACACCGATCATTGAACGCGAAGAACTCTTCGCCAAAGGCACCGGCGAATCCACCGACATCGTCCAGAAAGAGATGTACACGTTCACCGACAAGGGTGGGGAACGCGTCACGCTGAGGCCTGAGGCCACGCCGAGCATGGTGCGGTCCTACATCGAGCACAACCTCGAGCACACGATGCCCGCCGCGAAGCTCTACGCGATGGGGCCGATGTTTCGCTACGAACGGCCGCAGAAGGGCCGGTATCGGCAGTTTCACCAGCTTGACGTCGAAGCCTTCGGCATGCAGGACCCGGCGGTGGACGCCGAGGTGATCGACCTCGCATGGTCGCTGATCACCGGGCTCGGCATCCCGCAGGCAGAACTCGTCATCAACTCCGTGGGCTGCGCCACGTGCCGGCCTGTGTTCCAAAAAGCCCTGCTCGAGGCGCTCGGCGACAACCTCGGGAAGTTGTGTGGCGACTGCCAGCGGCGCTCGGTCACCAATCCCTTGCGGATCTACGACTGCAAGGTTCCCGCCGACCAGCCGATCATCGACGCGCTCCCGCACTCTGTGGACTACCTCTGCGAGTCGTGCGCCACGCACTTCACCGGCGTGAAGTCGCACCTCGACGCGATCGGCATCGTCTGGCGCCAATCCCATCGCCTTGTCCGCGGCCTTGATTACTACACGAGGACGACGTTTGAGGTGTTGGGGCAGACGTTGGGCGCGCAGAACGCGTTGCTGGGCGGCGGGAGGTACGACGGCCTGGTGAAACAGCTAGGCGGTGCAGACAAGACGGGCATCGGCTTTGCCGCGGGTATGGAGCGCCTGGTGCTGGCCCTGCCGGAGTCGGCGCCCATTGCGGCACCCGGGCGCGCGTTTGTCGTGGCGATTGGTGAAGATGGCCGGGCCGCCGCCTGGCAGTTGATTCGCGAGTTGCGGCAGGCGGGCCTGCCGGCCCAGATGGAACTTGAAGCCAGAGGCGTGCGCGCGCAGATGAAACGCGCCGACCGCCTGGCGACCCGTGTCACGCTGATTGTCGGCGGTGATGAACTGGCGCGTGGGGAAGTCACCCTGCGCGACATGGCGACGGGGGAACAACGCGCGGTGGCGCGGGACGCGGTCGTGACGGCCGTTCGGGAATTGTTGTGAGCACCGTGGTGAACTATCGAACGCATACCTGCGGCCAGTTGCGCCGTGAACACGTGGGGCAGACGGTCTTCCTGCAGGGCTGGGTGCATCGGGTCCGCGATCTTGGCGGCGTGACGTTTTTTGACGTACGCGACCGACACGGTCTGACGCAAGTGGTTGTGCGCGCTGGCGCCGACGGCGCGTCGGCTGCGAAGCTGCGGCCCGAGGTGGTCGTGGCGGTGCACGGCCACGTGGAGGCGCGTGACGCCGCGGCGGTCAACAGCAAGATCTCCACCGGGGATATCGAAGTCGTCGCGACGGGCGTGGAAGTGCTCAACGAGGCGAAGACGCCGCCGTTTCCGATCAACGAAGACGTGGCGGTGCTCGAAGAAACGCGCCTGCGGTACCGGTATCTGGACCTGCGGCGTCCGGCGCTTCAGCACAACCTCATCCTGCGTCACAAGGTGGCCATCGCGGCGCGCCGCTACTTCGACGACGAGGGTTTCCTCGAGATTGAAACGCCGATTCTTACGCGATCCACTCCCGAAGGTGCGCGCGACTATCTGGTGCCCAGCCGCGTGCATCGTGGTGAGTTCTTCGCGCTGCCGCAATCGCCGCAGATCTTCAAACAAATTCTGATGATTGCCGGCCTCGACCGGTACTTCCAGATTTGCCGCTGTTTCCGTGACGAGGACTTGCGCGCCGATCGACAGCCCGAGTTCACGCAGATCGACGTGGAAGTCTCGTTTGCCACTGAGGAACTGATTTACGAGATCGTCGAAGGCGCGATTGTTTCGATGTGGACGGCGGCCGGCTTCGCGGTCTCTCGCCCCTTCGAGCGCATGACGTATGCCGACTCGATGCGCCTGTATGGATCGGACAAACCGGACCTGCGGCCTGGCATGCCGATCGCCGATGTCAGTGGCCTGTTCGCCGAGTCACCGTTCACCGTGTTTCGCGATGCGGTCACCGCTGGTGGCGTGGTGCGCGGCTTTGTTGTGGCCGGCGGTGGCAAGTACTCGCGCAAGGAACTGGACGAACTCACCGAGCAGGTCAGGCAGATGGGCGGCTCGGGGCTTATCTGGACGCGAGTGGTCCAGGGCGCGCTCCAGAGCTCCGCACTCAAGGCCGCAGGCGAGGCGCCATTGCGCCAGGCCTTTGACGCGGCTGGTGGGCAGGAAGGCGACCTGCTCCTGATGGCTGCCGGCCCGACCGACAAGACCGCGACGCTGCTCGGAAATCTGCGTCTTGTCGTGGCCCGCAAGGCGGGGCTCCTCAAGCCGGACGAATTCCGCTTCGTGTGGGTGACGAACTTCCCGTTGTTCGAATGGAATCCCGATGATGCGCGGTGGGATTCCATGCACCATCCGTTCACGTCGCCGATGCCTGACGATGTGGAGTTTCTGGAGACGGAGCCGGGCCGGGTGCGCGCGCGTGCGTATGATTTGGCGGTGAACGGGTCGGAGATCGCAGGCGGCAGCATCCGAATTCATCGGCCTGACGTGCAACGCCATGTGTTCCGGCTGCTCGGTATTTCTGACGAACAGGCCAGCGCGCGTTTCGGGTTCTTCCTCGAGGCGCTGGAATACGGCACGCCACCCCATGGGGGCATCGCGTTTGGTCTGGACCGCATCATTGCCATCCTCTGCGGCGAGTCGTCCATTCGCGAGGTGATGGCGTTCCCGAAGACTGCGCAGGCGGTGGACCTCATGTCTGGCGCGCCATCCACTGTGGACGACCGACAGTTGCGCGACCTGCACATCCAGACCGTCGCATCGCCGGGCACCAAGGGCGACTGATCCGTCTATGCGTCTCGGCATCGATCTGGGCGGCACGAAGATCTCGGCCGTGGTGCTTGACGACGATGGGCGGGAGGTGTGGCGGACGCGCGTCGCCACGCCGCGCGGAGACTACGCCGGGACGATTGGGGCCATCGGCGGACTGGTAGAGCAGGCCGAGCAGGCTGTCGGTGCGAGATGCACTGTCGGCCTTGGTATTCCGGGCGCACCGTCCCGGGTCACCGGGCGGATCAAAAACGCCAATTCATCGTGGTTGAACGATCAGCCGCTGCACCAGGATTTGGAGCAGCGCCTGAACCGGCCTGTCCGCCTCGCCAACGACGCGAACTGCCTGGTGCTGTCGGAAGTAGCCGACGGAGCGGCGGCGGGCGCGCGCACGGTGTTCGGGGTGATTCTGGGCACCGGGGTCGGTGGCGGGCTCTTCGTGAATGGCGCGCTTGTGGAAGGCGTCAATGCGATTGGCGGCGAGTGGGGGCACAACCCGCTGCCGTGGCCTGACGCATCCGAGATGCACGGCGATGCGTGTTACTGCGGCCGGTCGGGCTGCATCGAGACGTGGCTGTCGGGGCCGGGCCTGGCGCGTGACTACTCGCGCGCCGGTGGAGAACTGGTCCCGGGCGAAGAGGTCGTGGCGCGCGCCGGCCTCGGCGAGGCGCGTGCCGGCGACACGCTGGCCCGGTGGGAAGCGCGCCTCGCGCGGGCCCTGGCCACGGTCATCAACCTTGTTGATCCGGATGTGATCGTCGTCGGCGGCGGACTCTCACGGATCGAGCGCCTCTACACCCGCGTGCCCGCGCTGTGGGCGGACTGGGTCTTTTCTGACGTGGTCGCCACGCGACTTGTCCCGGCGCTCCATGGCGATGACAGCGGCGTCCGCGGCGCGGCAAGGCTATACTGAGTCCGCTCCTTAATGCCTGCCCAAGCCGTCCGCCGTGTCGCGATGCCCGATGAGGGCCTTGAAACCCTGTACGGCCCGTTTGATGAACACCTGAAGACGCTCGGCACCGCGCTGTCGGTGCGGCTGAAGACACACGGGCGCGAGCTGATCATCGAAGGCGAAGCCGACGAGGTGGGCCGCGCCGAACACGTGATGGCGCAGCTCGGGAAATTGCTGGACTCCGGCTACCGCTTTGGCCGCGGTGATGTGAAGACGGCCGCGCAGCTCGTGCAGCAGAATCCGAACATCGAGTTGGGCGACTATTTCCTGCGCAACAGTGCGCGGTCGGCAGGACGCAAGCAGGTGGTGCCCAAGACGGTGGGGCAGCGCGCCTACCTCGACGCGATCGAAGCGCACGACATCGTCCTCGGCGTCGGCCCCGCGGGCACAGGCAAAACCTATCTCGCGATGGCGCAGGCGGTGGCGTACCTGCTGGCCAAACGCGTGAACCGGATCATCCTCGCGCGTCCGGCTGTTGAAGCGGGTGAGAAGCTGGGATTCCTGCCGGGCGATCTGCAGGAGAAGGTCAATCCTTATCTGCGTCCGCTCTATGACGCGTTAAACGACATGCTCGACGCGGATCGCGTGGAGCGGTTGCTGGAACGGGGCACGATTGAGGTGGCCCGATTGCGTTCATGCGCGGTCGTACGCTCAATGACGCGTTTATCATCCTCGACGAAGCGCAGAACACCACCTCCGAGCAGATGAAGATGTTCCTGACGCGAATGGGTTTTGGGTCGAAGGCCGTGATTACCGGCGACATCACGCAGATCGATCTGCCGGCCGGGAAAGGGTCCGGACTGGTCGAGGCATTGAGAATCGTCGCGGGCATCGAAGAAATCGCCGTCGTGCGGTTTGATGAACGCGACGTGGTGCGGCACCCCCTGATCCAGAAGATCGTCCGCGCGCATGAGGCCCACTCCACACAGGCGAAGGGTTAGGCCGTGGCGGCTGCTCGCACCCGTCGGGGCCTCACCGTGGCCGTGACCGATGGCCGCGGACGTCCGTGGCCCTCGCCGGCCCTCGGGCGCTGGCTGGCCGCGCACGCACCGGCGCGCGCGCGCGGGATGGTGACCATCGCGCTTGTCAGTGACCCGGCGATGCGCCGGCTCAACGCGACGTTTCGCGGCGCGGATTACTCCACAGACGTGCTGTCGTTTCCCAGCGATATGCCGGGCGTGCTGGGGATATCGCCATTGCCCGCGGTGTGGCCGCACGGCAGGCCCGCACGCTGGGACACGCCGAAATGACGGAGCTCCGGGTGCTGGCGCTCCACGGGTTGCTGCACCTTCTGGGATACGATCACGAGCACGATCGGGGCGAGATGCGCAGGGCGGAAGACCGGCTGCGCAGGCGGGCCGGACTTCCGGACGGCCTGATCGCGCGTGAGTCCCGGTTGCACGAACGATGATTCCCTTAGCGGTCTTCCTGGTAGTGTGCGCAATCGCCTATGTCGCGGTGGTCGAAACCGCGTTTGGCGTCCTGATGCGCCTGCCCGAACGCCTCGAGGCCGAACGCGAAAGCGAGGCCGACGGCCTGGCCGCGTATCTGGAAGATCCCCTGACGTTCTTTGTGCCCGCTCGCCTGGTCCGGGGCATGTTGCTGGTGCTGATGGTCGTCCTGATGGTCCAGCCGATCGGCACGGGCTGGTATAACGGCTTGATCCTGTTCTTCTCGTGCGCCGGACTGACGCTTGTGGCCGGGCACCTTGTGCCGACGCTTGTGGTCAGGCACGCGCCCGAGCGGCTGCTGGCGATGCTGCTGCCGCCATTCACCGCGATGGCGAACCTCGTGACGCCTCTGACTTCGCTCATCATCGGCTGGCTCGGTACGGTGGAGCGCCGCGCGCCGCGTGCCAATGGGAACGGCCACCCCTCCCAGGAGCCGCAGGCCGAAGGCGCCGCAACGGCCGAAGACGGCCGCCTGCTGCGGTCGGTGGTGGACTTCGGCGACACGCTGGTGCGCGAAGTGATGACGCCGCGGCCCGACGTGGTGGCGATTCGCGCCGAAGCGACGATCGATGAACTGCGCGCTGGTGCGCGAACAGGAGCATCTCGCGGCTGCCGGTCTTCCGCGAGAACCTCGACAACATCATCGGCCTCGTGGTGGTGAAGGACCTGATTCAGCTTGAAGAGCCCATGTCGGGCACGGCGTCTGTCACCGGACTCATGCGCCCCGCGGCGTTTGTGCCCGAGACCAAACGGGTGGCCGATCTCTTGCGCGAGTTCCAGCAGAAACGTTTCCAGCTCGCCATGGTGGTGGATGAATACGGCGGCATCGCCGGCCTGGTCACTGTTGAAGACCTCGTGGAAGAGCTCGTCGGCGAAATCCGCGACGAGTACGACCTCGAAGCCGACCCCATCGTGCAGGAGCCCGACGGCGCATTTGTCTTTAGCGCCAAGGTGGCGATCGGCGAAATGACCGAGCGGCTCGGCATCACGATCGACGAAGAGGGGTTCGAGACCGTGGGCGGATACGTGCTCACCCGCGCAGGACGAGTACCCGCAGAAGGGGAGTCCTTCACCGTTGATGGCGTCTCTGTGGAAGTGCTTGAGGCCGAGCGCCGCCGCATCCACAAGATCCGGGTGCGCCGCCTGCCGCCCGACGAAGGCGAGGAACAGTGAAGGCCGGTTACGTCGCACTCGTCGGACGGCCGAACGCGGGCAAATCCACACTGATGAATCGCCTCATCGGCCAGAAACTGTCGATCGTCTCAGACAAGCCGCAGACCACTCGCCATCGCATCACCGGCGTTCTGAACACGCCCGGCGGCCAGCTCGTGTTCATCGACACACCCGGCATCCACAAACCTGAGCACACGATGAATCGGCGCATGGTCAAGGCCGCGCTCGACACCCTTCGCGAAGCCGATCTGGTTGTGCTGGTGGTAGACGCGGCCGAGGAGCCCGGCTGGGGCGATCGATTTGTGATGGACCTCCTGGCCGACCTCCACAAACCCCTCATCATCGTCTTGAACAAAGTCGATCGGGTGAAAGACAAGACCAGCCTGCTGCCCAGAATCGAGAGCTACGCAAAGGGCATCACGAACCACGCGGTGATTCCCATTTCGGCGCTCAAAGGCAACCAGGTCGATGACCTCCTCAAGGAGATGTTGGCGGTGTTGCCGGAAGGCGAGCCGCTGTTTGATGAGGAGTACTTCACCGATCAGTCAGAGCGCACACTTGCGGCTGAGCTCATTCGCGAAAAAGTCCTCGCCCACACGCGTGATGAGTTGCCGTACTCCACGGCCGTGGTGATCGATCAATTCGCCGAAGCCGAGACACCGGGAGGCGTGACCAAGATCTATGCGTCCATCCTGGTGGACCACGACTCCCAGAAGCCGATTGTCATCGGCAAGGGTGGCGAGATGATCAAGCGCATCGGCACCGAGGCCCGCAAGGACCTGCAGGAAATGCTCGAAGGTCCCGTCTACCTCGACCTGCACGTGAAGGTGCGCAAGGACTGGCGCGAAGACGAACGCCTCCTCGACGAGCTCGGGCTGCCCAAGAGGAGCTGACGGGTCCAGGGTCCCGAGTCCACGGTCCAGGGTCCAGGGTTCGTGGTGCTGTTGGCGTTCCTCGTAGCGCGGCCTGGTTCTCAAGGCCGCGGCTTTTGGAGACTGCCGAAGCCGCACCGAGCGCTGCGGAGCACCTGTCGTGCGGCTGTCACACCGGTTCGTTACGGTGTGATGATGGATGACCCAGCACGACTGGACCGAGTACGCCAGTCACTCTCTGCTCTGCGCAGCGAACTACTCGCGGCAAGCTCTCCGGACGGTCGGTTGCGCACGGTGCACGAGGACTACCGTGATAGTGCGGTCAATCTGCTGCACTATCTCGCGCTGCGCCGCCGGGACCTCCGGCCGCTCCAGATGGAACTGGCCGCCCTTGGGTTGTCATCGCTGGGGCGGGCGGAGTCCCACGTGCTGGCGTCAGTGAACGCCGTCCTCGGCGTGCTCGGTCAGCTCACCGGGGACACCGAAGATCCTGAAATTCCGGCACCCCCCGCTGTCGTCAACTTCGCCCGAGGCGAGCAACTGCTGGCCGCGCACACTGATACCCTTCTCGGTCCACAGCCGCCGGATCGATCGGTGCGCATCATGGTGACGATGCCGGGCGCCGCAGCCGATGGTCCTGCGCTGGTCCATGAGCTGTTGCAGGCGGGCATGAACTGCATGCGGATCAACTGCGCGCATGACACGCCCGACATATGGTCCCGTCTTATCGACCACCTGCGTCGAGCCGAGGTCGCGCTGGGCCGCACGTGTCGGGTCGTCATGGACCTGGCGGGGCCGAAGCTCCGAACCGGGCCACTCTCGCCTGGGCCCCAGGTGCTGCGGTGCCGCCCCAGCCGCGATTCGCTTGGCCGCGCGGCCGCTCCGGCGCGGATCTGGCTGACTCCCATCGTCACTCCCGCAGCACCGCCCTCGGATGCCGACGGCTGCGTGGAGGTCGATGCTGTGTGGCTTGCGACGCTCGCAGAAGGGGACGAGATTCATCTGACTGACGCGCGAGGGGCCTTACGGCACTGGCAGGTCGTCGATGCCAGGCCGGAGGGGTGCTGGGTGGAGACGATGAAATCGGTCTTCCTTGTGCCCGGCACCGTGCTGCGCCGCGAGAGCGACCGGCCGTCAGACTTCGACACCGACACGACGGTCGGGCCGCTTCCGGCCCAGGAGGCCTCGCTGCACCTGTCCATCGGGGACACGTTGCTGCTCCGCCGGGATCAAACTCCTGGCCGGCCGGCCACGTACGATCACGGCGGACGTCTGCTGACCCCCGCCATGATCGGTTGCACCCTGCCGGAGGTGTTTGACGATGTGCTGGCGGGCGAGGCCATTTGGTTCGATGACGGCCATGTGGGCGGCGTCGTTGAACGTGTCGAGGCCTCAACAGTGACGGTGCGCATTACGCACGCGCGTGCCAAGGGACATCGGCTGCGGTCCGACAAAGGCATCAACCTGCCCGACAGCGCCCTTCGCCTCTCGGCGCTTACAGATAAAGACCGGGAGGATCTGCGATTCGTGGCCGCGCGCGCCGACGTGGTGGAGCTGTCGTTCGCCAATACGGCGGCTGATGTCGAGGTGCTGCAGGCGCTGCTGGCCGAGTCGGGGGCCGTGCGGCCCGCGATTGTGCTGAAGATCGAAACCCGGCGGGGGTTCGAGAACCTGCCATCCATGCTGCTCGCCGCCATGCGGTCACCGTGCTGCGGCGTCATGATCGCCCGGGGAGATCTTGCCGTGGAGTGTGGCTTCGAACGTCTGGCAGAAGTGCAGGAGGAGATTCTCTGGATCTGCGAGGCCGCTCATGTCCCCGTGATCTGGGCCACGCAGGTGCTGGAGACTCTGGCCAAGGAAGGCCTGCCGTCACGCGCGGAGATCACGGACGCCGCCATGGGGCATCGCGCGGAGTGCGTGATGCTCAACAAGGGCCCTCACATCACGACGGCCGTTCGCATGCTCGATGACATCCTCAAGCGCATGCAGGCTCACCAGTCCAAGAAGCGCGCGATGCTACGCGAGTTGCAGCTCGCGCACCACGGTCTCAATTGAGCGTGGGGCTTCTTTGGTTCGCCGCCCGGCAGGCGCGCCAGACCGCGCGGGACCCTTTCTATCTATCGTCTCGCCCGAGCCGTGGACGGGGGGACCAGGCCCTTCAGGCGCAGGTAGGTCACCATGTTGCCGTAGTGCTCGTTGTCGTGGGCGATGTTGAAGGTCAGCGCATACCCCTTGGTGATACTGGCCTGGCCGAATTTGGCGGGTGCTAATACCTGCGCGTCGGTCAGATCCGCGTATGCCGCGTCGCAAAACTCCACCGACGCTTTGAGCGCGGCCACGAGTTCCGCCTTGGTCTTGAGGCTCTCGTGGTTGACTCGTGCGGGTGATGCCACACCGCGTGCTGCGGCACAAAAGTTGTAGTGCGTATTGGTCACGTGGCCGACCAGTTCCCCGAATGACCGGACGTCTGACGCCGGATTGAAGGCATAGTGCTCCTCGGGCATCAGTTCGGCGGCCTCAACCACGTTGGCCTTGATCGATTGGTATAACTGCGCCAGGCCACCCGCCATCGTATCGAGCGCCGGCGGCGCCGGTGCCTGCGCGAATCCCACGGTGACCACGCCGAACAACATGACCAGTACAAGAACACACACCCGTCGTGACTGCTGCATAGGGACCGCCTTGGCGGAGATGGTGCGGCATCGGGGAGGCTGGGCCGCAGACTCAGTGATGAGTCGCTCTGCCGCAGGTACGAATCGCGCGTCCATTGGGACTCATGGTCCCGTTTATCAGTGGCACCCGCCTGGCGGCCCCGGCCTTCGGCAGGGTGCACTGAGGCCGCGCGAGGCGCCACCTCGAACCCTGGACCCTGGGTGCTGGTCTAGTTTGCCGGAACTCTTGCCCTCGAGTCCGTCGTGCAGTCCAGCGCCTTCGGCTGGAAGTCCAGCGGCCCCGTCTCAATCGCCATCGTCTCGATCGGGCTCCTGGTCGTCGCGGTTGTCGCCGCGCTGGTGCCCGCCGGCCGAGCCGCGCGCGTGGACCCGGCGCGGACGCTGCGCGCGGACTGAGTCCAGGGGCCAGGGTCCACGGGCCTCGTAGCTCGGCCTGATCCTCAAGGCCGAGGATCTTGGACCTGCCGAAGGCCGGGGCCGCGCGGGCAGCGGCTACGGAGCCGGTGCTCGAACACCGACGGGTGAGCCCTCGCGTTTCGCGCTGGCGCTCATCGCTTGCTCCTAATGCGGCCGACTTCGCCCCCGCCGTCGCTGCGCTCGAATCCCTTCGGCCGTCACCCGCCGGTGTTCATGCTTCGCTCATCGCACCGCTCCTAATCGCCGCTGCCCGCGCGACCCCGGCCTTCGGCAGCGTGACGAGAGCCCCGCCCGAGAACAGCACTTGGTGGGTTGTTGGAGGGGCCGCAGTCCAGAGTCCAGAGTCCAGAGTTCGCGGTGCCGCTTCGCGGGGCTTTCTTGGTATTGTTCGGGTTGGAACACACCCATATGAGACGCACAGGAATCGCACTCCTGTTTTTGGCTGCCGTCGCTGCCCAGGTTGAAGGACAGGCGCCTGTTGCACCGCGCGTCACGCTGCAGGGCCGGGTCATCGCAAGGGGTTCTGGTAACCCGGTCGCTGATGCGCGGCTGGTGGCAGCGAAGGTGGGCGGGACGGTTGAAGACTACCGGACTACTACGTCGGACTCGAGCGGGCGGTTCGTCGTGCGCGACCTCTCACCGGGCAGCTATCGAGTCCACGCTGATGCCGCAGGGTTCCTGCGGTCGGAGCACGGACGCACGCCCGTCGCATCGGCAGGCACTCCCATTGTTCTCGCCGAACGCAGCGCTGGGGCTGACGTGGTGGTGATGCTGACACCGACCGGCGTGATTGCCGGGCGCGTGACCGACCGTGGACGGCCCGCACGCAATGTTTGGGTGCGCGCATTGAAACCGACCTACCGCGACGGTCAGCGCTTCCTGAACGTCGAAGAGTACGCCGTCACCGACGATCGTGGCGATTACCGCCTGTTCGGATTGTCGCCCGGCACCTTCTTTGTCAGCGCCATTCCCGCCGGCAGGCCACGGCTCGATGGTGAGGCGTTGGTGACCCAGGTGGTCCCGAGCAACGCCAACGGCAATCGGTCGGAGGTCCGCGCGCCCGCCACACTGGACACCATCACTCCTGCGGCGTTCGAGACTGGCGTGTCTCCGGCGGTCTACTATCCGAACACGATGGACCCGGCGGCCGCCACCGGCATCGAGGTCGCGCCGGGCGCCACAGTGCTCGCGATTGATGTCGCGCTGACGCGCACCGCCACCTTCCGCGTGCGCGGGCGGATCAACACCCAGGGGCTCGCCGGCTCGCCGAGAGTGCGCGTCTCCGTGTTCCCGGCAGAGTCGGGGACCGCCTCGGCCATTCCGGGGATTGAAGTTCCCGTAGGTGATTTTGATCTGCCCGGTGTCCTACCGGGGCGATACCACCTGTCGGCGCAGATGCTGCCCGCTCCAGGAGAGCGTTCGGCTCCACTAGTGATGGCGCGTGTGCCGATTGAGGTGTGGGATCGCGATCTCGACGGCGTCGTCGCCCTGTTGCAGCCAGGCGTCAGCGTGTCGGGGCGCGTTCTGGTTGACGGAGCCCCGCCCGCAGCGGAGCAACTCCCAAGTATTCAACTGGTCGGGATGAACGGCTTGCCGGGCTCGAGTGCCAGGCGCGTTGATGCAGACGGTGCCTTCACGATCGAGAACGTGGCCATCGGCAACTACCGCTGGCGCCTGATTCCTTTCGGAGGTGGGCTCAGGAATCCGCTCTGGGCGAAGACGGCCCTCTTCGGAGGCGACGATGTGTCGAACCGTTTTGTGAGCGTTGGAGCTGGTGCGGCCAGTAGCCGGTTCGAGGTCGATATCAGCACCCGAACGGCCACGCTCGAAGCCATCGTGATCGACGACCGCCGGCGTCCCATGGCGGGTGTTCTGGTGGTTGCCGTGCCGGAGCCCACGCGCAGGATGCACTCGGATGCCTATCGAAGCGGCGTGACGGATGCTGAGGGCCGAGTGAAGTTCGAGGGGATGGTGCCGGCGGCCTACGTGCTGTTTGCGACGGAGACCGTTCCGGCAGAGGCATGGCAGGACCCGGCGGTGTGGAAGCGCCACGATGGCAAAGGTCTGGCGGTCACACTTGTCGAAGCGGCCGCCCGGCTCGTTGAACTGAGGATCACGTCGTGAAGTTGATAGCACTCCTTCTGGCGATGGCGATGCTTCAATCGGTGGACGCCCAGGGGCCTGGCGGTACGGTCATTGATGCGCGGACGCAAGCGCCCATACCGTTCGCGCGCGTGTTGTTCGCCAAGGTCGATGCGCCCCTGGCTGGGGCCATCGTTGTTGAGACCGACGCGCAGGGGCGATTCTCCACGGCAAGCGTGCCGGCTGGCACGTTTCGCATCATCGCGGAACACGACGACCATCTGCGCGGATCGTATGGCGCGCCAGTGGCGATTGCGGCGGGCAAGGCCGACCGGATTTCGATCGCTCTCACGCCGATGGTGGTTCTCAGCGGCCGTGTGTTCAACGAGCACGGCGCCGCTGCCGCCAGAGTGTACGTCCGGGCGCATCGCGTGAGTGACAACGTGGTGAACGCGGAGACTGTGGCTGAGTCGCGCACAAACGACCTCGGCGAGTACCGGTTGTTCGGCCTTGCGCCGGGAGCCTATGGGATCAGTGCCGAGCCCTACCTCGCGCCCAGTATTGGGACCGTGACATTGCCGGGCGCCACGACCGGTGCAAACGCACCGCGCTACATTGTGCCAACGCCGCCGTGTCCGGACTGCCGTGGTGAGGGACGAGGCACGCAGGGGCTCGCGGGATTGCTCAGTTCGGGAGCGTTCATCGATCCGCTCGCGCTGACCGGTCAGTCTTACCCGCGCGTGTACTTTCCCGGCGCTGTCGAGATCGCTCAGGCGAAGGTCGTGACGGCCGAGCCCGGAGCGCGCCTGGAAGGACTAGATATCCGCCTTGTCCTCATCGACCGTAACCGTTAGCCGAGAGGCGTAATCTGAATGCCGTGACCGGAAAGCCGCACCCGCGATTTCTTGCCATTTATATTCCACTGAACTATAGTCGGCCGCATGCGAAAGACAACGCACGCGGAATCAGGACTCGCAGGCCCGGCACAACACGTGATGCTCGCCTTGGGAACGGATGCCCTTCACGGCTACGCCATCATGCAGGGCATCGCTGAACGCAGCGGCGGGCAGATTCGGCTGCTGCCCGGAACCCTCTACAGCACCCTCAAGAAGCTCCTCGCCGAAGGTCTGGTAGAGGAATGCGACCCGCCAAAGCAGGCGGATTCAGACGATGCCCGGCGTCGTTATTACCGCGTGACCAGGGAAGGGAAGGCCGCGATGAAGGCGCAGACTGAGAGACTGGCCCTGCTCGTGAAACTCGGTAAGGTGTTTGCTTCCTAGGGGAGTCCGCGATGCCACGGTTTCTCGCCCGCATCGTTTCCGTCATTTTCTGGCTGGGGCCTGGAACGTTCCGTGATCGCTTCGGTCGCGAGATCGAGGACGGCATGGCGCGTGGCCTCGCGGATGCTGCCCACGCCGGGGGAGCGATGGCGATGCTGGGCTTCTGGGGGCGCGGCATCGGCGATGCACTGAAGACCGTGGCGCACGAACGGCGCAGTGCCGAAAGTGGGTTCGGCGGCGGACGGCCGTGGGCCGACCTCGGCGGCGACGTGAGGTATGCGTGGCGCGGCTGGCGACGGTCGCCGGGGTTCGCCGTGACGGTCATCCTGACGCTCGCCCTTGGCCTTGGCCTCGCGTCCGCCATTTTCTCGTTCGCAGACGGCTACCTCTTCAGGCCGTTGCCCTTTCCCGGAAGCGAGCGCGCGTATCTCGTGCGCGATCCCAACGCAGCCATCGCATCGGCCCTGCGTGCGTCCGATGTGGTCGCCCTCCGTCAGAGCCCGGTCGGCGAGTACGGATTCGTCGAGTGGAGCATGGCAGACATCTCCGGAGATCTGGTCCTTGGGGATCGTCGAGTAGTCGTGTCGAGTTACGAAGTCAGCCCTGGGTTCCGCCAGACTTTGAGACTCCCTCTTGTTGCCGGCCGCGATTTCACCGCTGACGATCACGTCGCCGGGGCGCCATTGGTGGCGTGGCTGACGGACCGTGTCTGGCGCACCGCGTTTCATCGCGATGCCGCCGTGCTTGGCAGGTCTCTTCGTATCGAGTGGCCCGAGGGGCATGTGGATGTCCTGGTCGTCGGAATTCTCGGGCCCGAGGTCGCGTCGTTTGATCTGAACAACCGGCCTCCCGACCTGGTCATACCGGTTCAGGGGCCTCCTCGGGTCGGCCCCAATCTGCTGTCGTTTCCGATGGTGCTGCTGCCTGAGGGTGTGACTACCGAGCAGGCGGGGGAGCGCATTGGTGCGACGTTGCAGGCCGTGGCGCCCGTCGCGGATGGCCGTCCGAGAGTGGTCCGTCTGGAATCCGTCCTCGAAGTGCAAGTGGCAGGCGGAAAGCCCACGGCGAAGGTCTTCCTGGCTGGCGCGCTACTGGTGCTCCTGCTCGCGACGATGAACTTGATCCACTTGCTGCTGAGCCGGGCCACCGCGCGGGCGTCCGAGATCGCGACCCGTGCCGCCCTTGGCGCCAGTCGGTGGCGAGTCGTGCGGGTCTTTGTGACAGAGAGTCTGATGTTCGGCGTCTGCGGCAGTGGCGCGGGCTTGCTGCTGGGGCGGGGACTCTCGTGGTGGATCGCGTCTCGTATGCCGGAGTTCCCAACGGCGGGCCGCAACTTGTCGCTCGTCCCGATGTTGTTCGATGAACGCGCGGTGATAGTCGCGGTGACGCTGGGCCTCACGGTGGCAGTGGCGGGTGGCCTCTGGCCCGCATTACTTGCGATGCGCGGCCCCCTCATGCGGCAGGAGCGGTCCGATGGTCGGGTGCGGCGCTCCGCGTCAGGCCGGATGGCCCGGACGATGCTGGTCTCTGAACTCACCGTCGCGTCGGTCGTCGTCATCGGCGCGGTGTTTGTGGGGCTTGGGATCTATCGGTATCTCAACCAACCGTTGGGCTATCAGATGGAGGATCGCTTTCAGGTGTTCGTGACAGGTGCCAATGGCCGTTCCGCCACAGGCCCTGACGCCCGGGCCGCACTGGCCGCGGTTGGTCAGGTCGGTGGCGTCGCTGCGGCGGCACTTAAGCATGGGGGTGCCTTTGACGGTGTCTTGGTACCTTCAAGCACGGTCGATCTATCCGAGGTGTCACGAGTGTCCGTGACTGCCGGCTACTTCGAGGCCTGGGGTATCGGCATTCGGGCAGGGCGTTCGTTCTCCGCGTCCGAGTACCCGGACAACGGATCGGTGGCCATGGTCAGCGTACCGTTCGCCGAGCGGCTGTGGCCTGGAGGCAGCGCACTCGGACAATCCATCAGAGCGGGCGGGCATCTCCGTCAAGTCATCGGCGTCACTGAGCCGCTGAGGTGGCAGTTGGACGTTGAGCCCGAGGCAATCGTGTATGTTCCTGCTGCAGGCCAACAGGGCGCAACATACGTAATCGCTTTCATCCCTGGCGCAAAGACGGAGAGTATCGGACCACTCTTGTCTGCCGCTGTGGCGCGTGCCTTGCCTGCCGCCAAGGTCACGGTTCGTCCGGTCACCTTCGGCAGCATGCTCGAGCGCGGAGCGGGCGAAGCACGATTCCAGGGGCCTGTGGTCATTGCGTTCGGCATCCTCGCCGCCACGCTCGCCGGCATCGGCGTCTTCGGCCTGGTCTCATACCTCGTCGAACAGCGCACGCGCGAGTTCGGCATCCGCATGGCGCTTGGTGCGAAGTTGCAGGACATCTGGCGCACGGTGATGCGCGAGTCACTGCAACCAACCGTCATCGGTCTCACACTTGGGTCGGCCGGGGCCCTTGCCCTCGAGTCCATGGTGCAATCCAGCATCTTCGGCTGGAAGTCCAGCGGCCCCGCCTCAATCGCCATCGTCGCTATCGGGCTACTGGCGGTGGCGGTTGTCGCCGCGCTGGTGCCGGCCGGCCGCGCCGCGCGCGTGGACCCGGCAAAGACGCTGCGGGCAGAGTAGTCCCGGGGTCCAGGGTCCAGCGTCCAGAGTTCGTGGTGCCGCTCCGCGGAGCTTCTTTGGTCGTCCGTCGGAGGGCAGGGCCTTTAGGCCGTGCTGTCAGCGCCCTGCCGAAGACCGTGGCCCTGCGGGCGGCGGCGATTAGGAGCGGTGCGATGGGTGCAGCATGAAGACTGGCGGGTGAGGCCGCGGCGTTTCGAGCGCAGCGACGGCGGGGTGCGGAAGGGAGCCGCATTAGGAGCAAGCGACCAGCGGCAGCGGGAAACGCAAGGCGTCATCCGCCAGTCTTCGAGCACCGCTCCGTAGCCGCTGCCCGCAGGGCCACGGTCTTCGGCAGGTCCAAGATCCTCGGCCTTGAGGATCAGGCCGAGCTACGTTCTCGGAAGAACCGGACTGCAGGGGAGCGCTTTTGTCTGCCCCTGCAAGACCCAGACCAAGCTAAAATGGCCGGATGGCGGTGCCGCGCAGGAATGATCTCGTGCTGGAGTCGGTCCGGCGCCTGCTCCGCATGGGGGCCACGGCCAACCTCCTCAACCTGCTCCAGAAGCAGCACCCGGCCGATCTCGCCCAGGTTTTTGCTGAACTGAACGAACGCGATTGCCACGCGGTCTTTAACGTCCTGGTCGAGCGCAACGGGAAACTGGCCGTTGAGGCGCTCAGCGAATATGGCCCCGAAAAGGGCTCACTCCTCCTCGCCGATCGTCCGGCCGAAGAAATCGCCCGCCTCGTCCAGGAGATTCCGTCCGACGACGCGGCGGCACTGATCGATTATCTGCCTGAAGAACTGTCCGCGGTCGTCCTGGAACTCATCCGTCCGAAGCCCGGTGGTGGCCCGTCCGAGTTGCTCGACTACGAAGAGCAGACCGCCGGCCGGTTGATGAATCCGAACGTGTTCGCGCTGCCGGAAGACCTCACCGCCGGCGAAGCGATCACTGCGATCCAGACCGGGCGCGACGTCGAGATGGTGTTCTACCTCTACGTCGTTGACGAACGACGGCACCTGGTGGGCGTCACGTCGTTGCGGCGACTCATCCTCGTGTCACCCGACACGCCGCTCAAGCGCATCATGACCTCCGACGTCTACAGCGCGCGCGTGGACACGGACCAGGAAGAAGTGGCGCGTCGCGTCGCGTCGTACAACCTGCTGGCGATTCCGGTCGTTGATCCCGAAAACAAACTCGTCGGCGTCATTACGGTAGACGACGTAATTGATATTTTGAAGGATGAGGCGACCGAGGACGTCTTCCGGCTCGCCGGCGTCTCCACGTTCGACGGCGTTCTGTCAGCGCCATTTGAGTCGCTGAAACGCCGCATGCCCTGGCTGCTCGTGAACCTGTTGACGGCGTTTGGCGCTGCGTGGGTCGTGAGCCGATTCGAAGCCACGATCACACAAGTAGTCGCGCTGAGCTTCCTGATGCCCATCGTTGCCGGCATGGGCGGCAATGCCGCCACGCAGACGCTGGCCGTCATCGTGCGCGGTATCGCGCTCGGCGAATTGACCTGGAGCAACGCGCGCCAGGCGTTGATGAAGGAAGCCCTCGTCGGCCTGGGCAACGGCATCGCACTCGGACTGGTGGCCACGCTTGGCGCGTGGGCTCTGACGGGCGACTGGGCGCTCGGAGCCATTCTGGGCCTCGCCATGGTCATCAACATGTTCATCGCGGCCACGGCCGGCACGCTGATTCCGTTGGGCCTGCGCGCCGCCAAAGTCGATCCCGCCCTCGCGTCATCGGTGTTCATCACCACGTTGACCGACGTCTTCGGGTTCCTCGCGTTCCTGGGCCTCGCCACGCTCTTCCTGAGGTTCCTGCACATCGCGCCGGTGCCATGAGAGCCGGGGATGCGGGCCAACGGAGTATGATCGATCGGTTGCGGTCGTAGGCATGCGCACCCATGTGGCCGAGGCCATCGTCTTGCGCACCTACCGCTATGGTGAGGCGGACCGGATTGTAGTGTTCCTGACCGAGGACCGGGGCAAGAAACGCGGTGTGGCGAAAAATGCCACGAATTCGCGCAGGCGGTTTGGCGGGGCACTGGAGCCGTTTACGCGCGGCCGGGTGTCGTATGTGGAGCGTGAAGGGCGCGAGTTGGTACGACTCGATCGGATCGAACCTATCGATGGCCCAATGAGGGCGGCTGAAGGCCGGGCCGACGACCAGGCGGCACAAGTGCTGGGCCACGCCAGCTACTTTGCCGAACTCCTCGACGAATGGGCGCCCGACGCCATGGCGAACGAACGCCTGTTCCGGCTGGGCGCGTCGGTCGGGGCGGCATTGTGCAGAGGTGGGTCGGTGGAAAGCCTCGCGCGGTACTTCGAGTATTGGCTCCTGCGGCTCGAAGGCGTCTATCCGTCGCTTGATTGCTGCGCGCGTTGCGGCCGATCGCTCGACGACGGGGCGGTGCTGGTCACAGGGGAGTGGCACATGGTGTGTGGGCAGTGTGGCACCGGGTCGCTGAGAGTCTCGCGAGCGGCGATGGGCTTGCTGCGGCGAGCGGCAACGGCCACGCCCGCCGCGGTGACGGATGCCGGCGCTGATGCCGGCACGTTGCGTGAACTCGAAGCGGTGCATGCGCGATTGATTGCGATGCACCTGGAAAAAGATTTGCGATCGGCGCGAGTGGTAAGGGAATTGAGGCCGCAGTTGTGACGTTTCAAGATCTGATCTCCAAACTTTCAGACTATTGGTCGGCGCAGGGGTGCCTGATTCAGCAGCCGATGGACACCGAGATGGGGGCAGGCACCATGCACCCGGAGACGTTCCTGCGTGTGCTCGGTCCCGCTGCGTGGAATGTGGCCTACGTCCAGCCCTGCCGCCGGCCCGCCGATGGCCGGTTCGGCGAAAACCCGAACCGCCTGCTCAAGCACCATCAGTTCCAGGTCATCCTCAAACCCGCGCCAGACGATGTGCAGGACCTGTATCTGCAGAGCCTGGAGGCGTGCGGCATTGATCTGCGGGCGCATGACGTGCGTTTTGAAGAGGACAACTGGGAATCACCCACGCTGGGCGCGTGGGGTATTGGCTGGCAGGTGCTGTACGACGGACTCGAGATCACGCAGTTCACGTACTTCCAGCAAGCCGGCGGCATTGATCTGGCGCCCGTCGCGGTGGAGCTGACCTACGGGTTGGAACGGTTCGCGATGTCGCTGCAGGGGGTGGATAACCTGTTTGACCTGGAGTGGGCGCGGGGCGTGAAGTACGGCACCGTGCGGCTGCGCGACGAGGTGGAGCAGTCGAAATACGCGTTCGCGCATGTGACGATGCCGGATGGCGAGTTCGGGCAGTTTCACCGCAATCTGTTTACGCAGTACTACGACTTTGCCTGGGCGCTGTTGAAGTCGGGCCTGGCGTTGCCGGCGCTCGACTACTGCCTCAAGTGTTCCCATGCGTTCAACCTGCTCGACTCGAGCGGCAGCATCGGCGTCACGGAACGGACGTCCTACATCCTGCGCGTCCGCCAACTCGCTGTGGCCATCGCGAAAGCCTGGACGACGGATCCGATGGTGCAGACCGACCCACCTGTGGTGAGCGACCGAAGGGAGTCGAACCATGGATCGTGAACTTCTCATCGAGCTGGGTCTCGAGGAATTGCCGGCGTCGTGGCTTCCGCCACTGACGCAGCACATGAGCGACACGCTGCGTGCGGCGCTCAAGGCGCACGGGCTGCCTGCGACCGAAGCCATTGAAGTGCATGGCACGCCGCGGCGGCTGGCCGCCTGTGTGCCGTCGCTGGTCGATCGGCAGGATGACCGCGACGAGACGCTGACCGGCCCGCCTGTGTCGGCGGCGTTTGGCGCCGATGGGCAGCCCACGCCGGCGGCGCTGGGGTTTGCGAAGAAACAGGGCGTGGAATTCTCGGCGCTCACGCAGGTAGAGACCCCCAAAGGGCGGTACCTCGCGTTCGAGAAAAAGAGCCGCGGCCGCGCCACCGTGGACGTGCTGCCGGACGTGCTGACGCAGTTGCTGCGCACGTTGCCGTTTCCGAAACAGATGCACTGGGACGCCGAATTGCACGACGGCAAAGGCGAGTTGTTGTTCGGACGGCCGATTCGCTGGCTGCTGTTCCTCTATGGCGGCCGTGTGGTGCCGTACACCATCGCGCGCACCGCGCTTGCGGCGAGCGTGAAAGTGCAGGACGTCGCGTCTGGCGCCGTGACGTACGGCCATCGCTTTCTGGCCACGAGCGGGCGGGCGGGCCGCGCGATCAAGGTGCGGGGCTTTGACGAATACAAGAAGAAGCTCGCAGAAAACTTCGTGTTTCTGTCGCGCATCGAGCGGCGAGACCGCATCGTGCGTGAACTGGATGGCTACGCCCGCAAGATCGGCGGCCATGTGATGTTGCACGAGTCGGCGCAGGCCGAGGCGTTGCTCGACGAGGTGCCGGATCTGGTCGAGTACCCGTCGGTGGTATCGGGTACGTTCTCGGCCGACTTTCTCTCGCTGCCGGCGGAAGTGCTGACGACGACCCTGATCCATCACCAGCACTACTTCCCCGTGGTGGGGGCGGGCGGGGCGTTGCTGCCGGCATTCCTGGCGGTCACCAACACGCAGGGTGGCCACGACAAGGGCATTGCCACCAATGCGGGACGCGTGGTGGCGGCACGCCTGCGTGATGCGCGGTTCTTTTGGGACGCGGATCGGAAGATCGGCCTTGAAGCGCGGCTCGGCCGCCTCGATACGCTGACCTTCCACAAGAAGCTCGGTTCGTATCGCGCCAAGTCAGACCGTGTGGCGGCGCTGGCGCGCTGGATTGCGACCGACGTGTTCCAGCAGGCCGAGGCCGAGGCCACGCATGCCGAGCGGGCGGGCCTGCTCGCCAAAGCCGACCTGGCCACCGACATGGTGCGCGAGTTCACCGAACTGCAGGGGCAGATGGGCGGCATCTACGCGCGCGAGGGTGGTGAGCCCGAGGCCGTGTGGAAGGCCGTGTATTACCACTACCTTCCGACGGCCGTGGAACCTACCGCTGCGCCGCAGGCGGCGATCCTGGGCGCCGCACGTGTCACCTGGGCGGCCGTCGCCCTGGCGGACAAGCTCGATACGATTGCCGGGTTGTTCCATGCCGGGGAACGTCCCACGGGGTCACGCGATCCGTTTGGGCTGCGTCGCGCCGCTCACGGCGTGATTCGAATCCTCGTCGATCTTGAACCGTTGACGGGGCTGACCGTGCGCCCCGCGCTGGGCGTGCTCCTGACGCAAGCCGTGAAGGGCTATCGCCCTGTCGACGCCGAAGGCGGTGCCGAGTCGCAGGGCCACGTGATGACCGAAGAGGCGTGGGTGGAGGTCAACGCATTTCTGCGCGAGCGGCTGGCCTACGTGCTGGAAGTCCGCGGCGCGGACCGGAGAAACGTGCGGGCCGTGTTGACCGGCGGGGCGGATCGGCCCGTGGCCGATCTGGCGGCCAACGTGGCCGCGTTGCCGGAGTTTGCGGCGTCGGCGTCGTTCCGGGCGCTTGCGACGGCATTCAAGCGCATCAAGAACATCGCGCGCGAACTGCCGGATGCCGAGTTCCAGCAGCAGGAACACAGCGGCGCGGCCCTGGGCACACTCCTGACAGAGCCGTCCGAACTGGCGCTGCTGGCCGAACTCGACAAGCGGTCGGCGGTGATCGCCCAGGCGGTGGGTACCGGCCGCGGCTACCGCGAAGCCTATCTGGAAGCCTCGAAGTTTGAACCGGCGGTGGCGCAGTTTTTTACCGATGTATTTGTGATGGCCGACGACCTGACATTGCGTCAGGCGCGGCTTCGATTGATGAAGCGGTTGGAGCAATTAATCCTGCAGCTCGGAGATATCTCCGAGATCGTGGCAGCGGAGTAGGCGGAGTACATACACATGGCGAAGAAGACGAGCAAGACCAGCAAGACAAGCAAGACAAGCAAGAAGAAGACGACCACGGTGGCCAAGACGAAGAAGTTTGTCTACCTGTTTGGCACAAAGACCGACGGCAATGGGTCGATGAAGCCGCTCCTGGGCGGCAAGGGCGCGAACCTGGCCGAGATGTGCCGCATCGGGCTGCCGGTGCCGCCAGGACTGACGATTACCACGGACGTCTGCACCTACTACTACGCCAACAAGCGCACGTATCCGCCGGCCCTGCGCGCGCAGATCGAGGCGGGCGTGTCCGCGCTCGAGAAGCAGACCGGCAAGAAGTTTGGTGACCTCAAGAACCCGCTGCTGGTGTCGGTGCGCTCGGGTGCGCGCGACTCGATGCCGGGCATGATGGACACCATCCTCAACCTGGGCCTCAACGCCAAGACGGTGGAGGCCCTCGCTGTGAAGACCGGCAACGCCCGCTTTGCGTGGGATTGCTATCGCCGCTTCGTGCAGATGTACGGAGACGTTGTGCTGGGCGTCCAGAAGCGTCCGGACGAGGATCACGACCCGTTCGAGACGGTCATCCACACCCTCAAGCACGAGCGGTATCACGCCGATATCGACGACACGAAGTTGACCGTGGACGACCTGAAGGAACTGGTGGTGCGCTTCAAGGCGCTCGTCAAGACGCGTGTCCGACGCCACTTCCCCGATGCCCCCTGGGATCAGCTGATGGGCGCCGTCGGCGCCGTGTTCGGCTCCTGGATGAACGACCGCGCCATCGTCTATCGGCGCAAGTACCACATTCCCACCGAGTGGGGCACGGCGGTCAACGTGCAGGCCATGGTGTACGGCAACACGGGCGACCGGTCGGGATCCGGCGTCGCGTTTACGCGCAACCCGGCCAACGGGACCAAGGAGTTCTACGGTGAATTCCTCATCAATGCGCAGGGTGAAGACGTGGTGGCCGGCGTACGGACGCCGGAGCCGGTGTCGGATTTGAAGAAGGTCATGCCCAAGGCGTACGCGGCGCTCGACCGCATCCGCGCCACCCTGGAGAAACACTTCAAGGACGTGCAGGACTTCGAGTTCACGATTGAAGACGACGTCGTGTATATGCTGCAGACGCGCAACGGCAAGCGGACGGCGATGGCCGCGCTCAAGTTCTCGATCGACATGGAGAAGGAGGGGCTGATCGACTGGAAGACGGCGATCATGCGCAACCCCGCAGATCAGCTTGAGCAGTTGCTGGCGCCCGTGTTTGACGCGTCGGAAGTGAAGACCGCAAAGGTGATTGCCACCGGCCTGCCGGCCGGCCCAGGCGCGGCATCGGGCCGTATCTATCTGAACGCCGAACGGGCCGTGGACGCGGCCGCGCGCGGAGAGAAGGTGCTGCTCGTGCGCGTGGAAACGTCGCCGGAAGATCTGCGCGGCATGATTGCGGCTGAAGGCATCCTGACGGCTCGTGGCGGTGTGTCGTCACACGCGGCACTGGTGGCCCGGCAGATGGGCAAGGTGTGCGTGTGTGGCGCCGCGGCCATCCAGGTGGACTATCAGGCGCGCACCGCGCTGGTGGATGGGCGGACGTTCACCGAGGGCGAATGGCTGTCGATCGACGGCACCGCGGGCACGGTGTATGCGGATGCGGTGAAGACCGCGCCGTCCGAGATCGTGGCCGGCCTCCTCTATGGAGACAAGGCGGCGCAACGCACCGAGAAGTTCAAGAACTTCCAGCAGCTCATGAAGTGGTGTGACAAGGCCACCCGCATGAGTGTGCGCACCAACGCCGATACGCCGGAGCAGACCGAAAACGCCGTGGCGTTTGGCGCCGTCGGTATCGGGCTCACCCGGACGGAGCACATGTTCTTCGAAGGGGACCGCATCGACGCGATGCGCGAAATGATCCTTGCCGAGACGGCCGATGAGCGGAAGGCCGCGCTGGGCAAGTTGCTGCCGTATCAGCGGGAGGACTTTGCCGGTATCTTCCGCGCGCTCAAGGGCTACCCGGCCACCATCCGGTTCCTCGATCCGCCGCTGCACGAGTTCCTGCCGCACAGCAAGGAATCGCAGGAGGAATTGGCCCAGAAGATGGGTGTGCCCGTGGCGCGCCTCCACCAGCGTGTGGAGGGCCTGCACGAGTTCAACCCGATGCTGGGCTTCCGCGGATGCCGCCTCGGCATCGGGTATCCCGAGATTTCCGAAATGCAGGCGCGCGCGGTCTTCGAAGCCGCCGCGCAGGTGCAGAAGGAAGGCATCAAGGTTCGGCCCGAGATCATGATCCCGCTGGTCGGCTTCAAGCGGGAGCTCGACCTGCAGATTGAGGTCGTCCATAAGGCGGCCAAGGCGGTGCAGGCCGAGAAGAAGGTGAAACTCAACTACCTGGTCGGCACGATGATCGAGATCCCGCGCGGGGCGCTGACCGCCGACGAGATCGCCACGTCAGCCGAGTTCTTCAGCTTCGGCACCAACGACCTGACGCAGACCGCGCTCGGGATGTCGCGTGACGACTCGGGTTCGTTCCTGCCCAACTACCAGGAACTGGAGATCGTCACGAAGAACCCGTTTGCCACCATCGACGCGGCGGGCGTGGGCCAGCTCGTCGAGATCGCGGTCAAGAAGGGACGCGCGACCCGGCCGGACCTCAAGCTCGGTATCTGCGGTGAGCACGGCGGCGACCCGGCGTCGATCTTCTTCTTTGAGTCAGTCGGGCTCGACTACGTCAGCTGCTCGCCCTTCCGTGTGCCGGTGGCGCGTCTGGCGGCGGCCCAGGCGGCGTTAAAGCAGAAGGGGAGCAACTAAGAGCTTTCCACCATGAAGGACATGAAGATCCATGAAGGCGCCGGTTTGGGAGCCAGGCTTCGCCTGGCTGCGCGATCGGAGGGAACGCATGAATGAACAACGCCATTGTGGAAAGCGACCTCAGAGGTCTTACCTGAGCTGCGAGAGGACCTCTGAGGTCGTTTTCAGAAGGTGTTGTTCATTCATGCGTTCCCTCCGATCGTGCCTGCCGCCGGAGGCGGCGCCCAAACCGGTGATCGTCCCGGGGCTTCACGCGACCATCCTGGGGCTTCATGGATCTTCATGGATCTTCATGGTGAATACCCGGTAGATACCGATGATCACAGTTCTCGTGCACCGGGAAGGGCAGACGCGCCAGGTCGACGCGGTCGATCTGGCGTGGCTCGCTCCCGGGGCATCCGAGAAGCTGTGGGTCGACATCGAGCTGCCGGACGACGGTGCCAAGGATCTGCTGCAGCAGACATTCAAGTTGCACGAACTCTCGCTTGAGGACGCGCTCAGTGAGATCCATCATCCGAAGATCGAGCTCTTCGATCACTACCTCTATCTGATCCTCCACGGCATCCTGCCGGGCGCCGGCGGGCGCGGGTTTGAGACGAACGACATCGATTTTTTTCTGGGCGATCGGTTCCTGGTGACCGTGCACCACGCGCCGTCTCGATCGATCAGCCAGGAACAGCAGTTGTGCCTGCGAAATACCTACGTGCTCGGAGAGGGGCCGGCCGGCCTCCTGCATCGCATCATCGACGCGATGGTCGATCACTACCGCCCTGAAGTGGACGCGCTGGAAGACCGGTTGGAGGCGCTCGAAGACCGCGTGTTCGAGAACCCGCGCGAGAATCCCGTGCGCGACATCCTGACGCTCAAGCGCGATGTGTCGTCGTTGCGGCGCGTGGCGTTGCCCCAGCGTGATGCCATCGGCCGGCTGGCCCGCAGGGAGTTTGAACTCATTCCCGACGCGATGGCCTATCGCTTCCGCGACGTGTACGACCATCTCGTGCAGCTCACGGACGAAGCGATCTTCTTCCAGGATCGCGTGACGGGCCTGCTCGACGCCTACCTCTCGAGCCAGTCGAATCGGCTCAACCAGGTCATGAAGGTGTTGACCGTCATGTCCACCATCTTCCTGCCGCTCACGGTGCTCACGGGCCTGTACGGCATGAACGTCGTGATTCCCCATCTGCCCGGGCCTGACTGGGCGCAGTTCTGGTGGATCGTCGGCATGGCCGGCGTGATCGTTGCCTCGATGCTGGCGGCCTTCCGTTGGAAGGACTGGCTGTGAACCGCATCCACCGGCTGCCGCCCGAACTCGCGAATCAGATCGCGGCCGGTGAGGTGGTCGAGCGGCCCGCATCGGTCGTCAAGGAACTGGTGGAAAATGCGCTGGACGCCGGAGCCACGCGCATCGCGGTGGTCGTGGAGTTCGGCGGCAAGAAACTGATTTCCGTGGAAGACGACGGGATGGGGATGTCGGCGGAAGATGCGCACCTGGCCGTGGAGCGTCATGCCACGAGCAAGATTCGCGCAGCCGGCGATCTGGCCGCCATCCTGACCCTGGGATTCCGCGGCGAGGCGCTGCCGTCGATCGCGTCGGTGTCGAAGTTCCGGTTGCGCACGCGCGAGCGGGGCGCGTTGAGCGGCACCGAGATTCGTATCGATGCCGGCGTCACGGTATCGGACCGCGAAGTGGGCGCGCCGGAAGGCACACTCATCGAGGTGTCGGACCTGTTCTACAACCTTCCCGCCCGCCGGAAATTCCTGAAGGCCGACACCGCCGAAGCGGCGCAGGTCTCGAGGCTGGTCACGCAGATGGCCCTCGGGTACCCCGAGGTGGGATTCACGCTCAGAAGCAAAGACCGCGTGCTCATTGAAGCGCCACCCGCCGGGTCAAGTGAGGAACGCTTCTATCAAATCTACGGCGATCGCCCAGACCTCGTGCCGGTGAACAAGCAGGCCGCCGGCATGAGCGTGACCGGTTTCGCGGCCGCACTGGCGGAACAGGGACCGGTGCGTGGACCGCAGCATGTGTTCGTCAACCGGCGCCTCGTGAAGGACCGGACCATCGCGCACGCCATTCAGCAGGCCTATAGCGTGGCCACGATCAAGGAGCGCAGCCCCGAGGTGCATCTGTTCCTCGAAGTGCCGCCCGATCGCATCGACGTGAACGTGCATCCCACGAAAGCCGAGGTCCGCTTCCTCGATCAGGGCCTGGTGCACGAGGTGCTGCGCCGGGCGTTGGTGGATTCGCTGGGGCAGGGGAGCGCGCCGGAGCTGGTGCTTCGACCCGGCATGCCGGCGCCAGGGCAACCGGGCAGCACCGCGCTGCCATGGTCGTTCGAGGCCTCCCCCTCGTCAGGCATCGGCCAGGGCGTGTTCGGTATGCGCGCCGAGGTGGAAGGCGCGCTGGCGCACGCGATCGATCAGGGCATTCCGGCGCAGTGGCCGGCGGGGCAGCCTGGCCAGCCCGACCCGCGCATGGGCCTGGTGGCCGGTCATGGTACGGTTTCGACGCTCATCAAGCCGATGGTGCCCCTGGGCCAGTTCCGTAACACCTTCATCATCGCGGTGGATGACGATGGGGTGGCGATTATTGATCAGCATGTGGCGCACGAGCGGATCCTGTTTGAGCAGATCGCCGAGCGGCTGACCACAGGGCGTGTCGAGGTGCAGGCGTTGCTGACGCCGGTCGTGCTCGAGCTGACGTCGGGCGAGCACCAGACGCTGCTCTCGCATGTGAAGGAGCTCACGCGGGTCGGTTTCGAGTTTGAGGACTTTGGCGGCAACAGCCTGCGCATCGCGGCCGTGCCGGCGCTCCTCGACTGGAACAAATGCGAGGCGGTCCTTCGCGCGGTGGCCACCGATCTCGATGGGTTGTCGCCGGGCGCCGGCGTAGACGTCGCTCTGCGCCAGATGGCGGCGACCATGGCCTGTCACGCGGCCGTGAAGGCCAACGACCCACTCACACGCGAGAAGATGCAGTACCTGCTCGACGAACTGCGCCGCACGTCGCACTCATCCGTGTGTCCACACGGACGCCCAGTCGTCCTTCGTCTGACGCGGCGGGAAATCGAACGCAACTTCGAAAGAACCTGAGCGTCGTCACGACGGATCACAGGGAGATGCGGAGACACGGAGGCTTCCTGTCACGACGGATCACACGGAGACACGGAGACTTTGAGGTTTGCGGTCCCGACGGATCAGAGGAGTTGGGGAGCCACGGAGCTTTTAGGTCAGGTCAGATGACTGCGAGGCGCGGAGGCGCAGAAGGTTGTCAGTTGGGTGGCGCCTTGGTGTGGCGGCTCGACTGTGAGCGACGCGATTTTCGACAGGGGTAAAAACGCATCGGAAGGCCGGCGTTTTTTCCGCGTCGTCGAACCGGAGAGCCGGCGCACCAAGGCGCCATCCAACTGACGACATAGACCGTGTGACGCCGAATACAATTCCCGCATGACTGTTGCGAGAGTGGCGTGATGTCTGAGGAACTGCTCACCGAGCGGTTGATCCTGCGGCGTCCGGCGCTTGCTGACGCGCAAGCGATCTTCGACCGGTATGCCAGCGATCCCGAGGTGACGCGATATCTGGCGTGGCCAACTCATCGATCGCTCGCGGATACGGAAGCCTTCCTCGCGTTCAGCGACAGCGAGTGGGCCAGGTGGCCTGCCGGGCCGTTGCTCGCGTTCCTCAAGTCCGATGGCCGGCTGGTCGGAAGTACAGGGTTGGGGTTCGAATCGCTCCATGAGGCTTCGACCGGTTTCGTGCTGGCCAGGGACGCTTGGGGGCAGGGGTACGCCACTGAGATCGCGACGGTGATGGTGGAGTTGGCCGCGGCCCTTGGCGTGGGGCGCCTGAAGGCCTTCTGTCACCACGGGCACGTGGCGTCCCGACGGGTCCTGGAAAAGGCTGCCTTCAGGCAAGAGGGTGTATTGCCCAGGCACGTGGTCTTTCCGAATCTTTCCGCAGATCCGCAGGACGTCTGTTTGTACAGATTCGAGCCTGGAGCGTCTCCGTCGTGAGCGAGACGACGTACGCGGAGATTCATCGCCGGCTGGCTGGTCTTGCGAACCCGGCGCAGGCCGCGTTCGCCCAGCGCTTTTTCAAGACGGGAAAAGGCGAGTATGGTGAAGGCGATCGCTTCCTCGGCATCCGGGTGCCCGTGATCCGGGCTGTCGTGCGGGCCTATCCCGCGCCTCCACTGGCCACGGTGGTGAAACTGCTGAGGTCGCAGTGGCACGAAGAGCGCCTGCTGGCCGTGCTGATGCTCGTTCGCCTCTATGACAAGGGCGGGCCAGCGGAGCGCGAGGCGGTGTACCGGCTCTATCTGGACTCTCTCACGTTCATCAACAACTGGGACATCGTGGACTCGTCCGCTTCGCAGATCGTGGGGCGCCACCTTGCCGGTCGCGGACGATTCCCGTTGCTGCGCATGGCCAGGTCGCCTCACCTCTGGACGCGTCGCGTATCCGTCATCGCCACGGCGCACGGCATTCGGCACGGCCACTTTGACGACATCCTCCTTCTGGCCTCGCGGCTGCTGGACGACAAGGAGGATCTCATTCACAAAGCGGTCGGCTGGATGCTGCGGGAAGTCGGCAAGCGTGATCGATCCGTGCTGGAAGACTTCCTCGACACCCACGCCGCGCGCATGCCGAGGACGATGCTGAGGTATGCGATTGAGAAATTGCCGGCAGATCGGCGCCAGCGGTACATGAAAGACAAAACCCGCGGCCTTGAGGAACAGGCCGCGCTACGAGAGCAGCTGAACACTTCCTCAGTTCCTCCCAGTTCCCCAGTTCCCCAGTTCCCCAGTTCCCCTGGACTCTGGACCCTGGACTCTG
The DNA here is from genome assembly GCA_016716905.1 of Acidobacteriota bacterium. Classification (NCBI taxonomy): domain Bacteria; kingdom Pseudomonadati; phylum Acidobacteriota; species Acidobacteriota bacterium. The sequence continues at coordinate 733,566 of JADJUS010000003.1, forward strand.
GACTACTTGCGCCGTTGGCGGGCGCGCTCGAGGGCTTCGCGAAGCTTCGGTTCGAGGCCGCGGTCGGTGGGCTCGTAGTAGCGTCGGTGGGCGAGGGCGTCGGGGAGGCATGACATGTCGGCCACGGCGTCGGGTTCGTCGTGCGCGTATTTGTAGTCCTTGCCGAAGTCGAGTTCCTTCATCAGCTTCGTCGGCGCGTTGCGCAGGTGCAGGGGCACGGGCGCGGCTTCGTCGCGCAACGCGTCCTTCGCCGCCCGGCCGTAGGCCAGATACACGGCGTTGCTCTTGGGTGAGGCGGCCATGTAGGTCACGAGTTGCGCCAACGCCGTGTTGCATTCGGGCATGCCGAGAAAGTGCGTGGCGTCCTTGGCCGCGATGGCGAGTTGCAGCGCACGCGGGTCGGCGTTGCCGATGTCTTCCGACGCAAATCGCACCAGGCGCCGGGCAATGTACATCGGATCTTCTCCGGCCTCGAGCATGCGGGCCAGCCAGTAGAGGCCGGCGTCGGCGTCACTGTTGCGGATCGACTTATGCAGCGCGGAGATGATGTTGTAGTGCTCATCTCCCGCCTTGTCGTAGAGCAGCGCTCGTCGTTCCACCAGATCGGTGAGGACCGCCAACTCCAGCCGGCGGCGCCCGTCGGCGTTGGGCTTGAGGGTGGCCGACACCTGCTCGAGCAGGTTCAGGGCCACGCGCGCGTCGCCGTTGGCGTACCGCGCAAGGGACGTCAGCGCATCCGGGTCGGCGTCCACATTCAGCGTTCCAAGTCCGCGGTCGGAGTCCGCCAGAGCCCGTTGGAGGATGAGCACCACCTGCTCGAGCGTCAGAGGCTGCAGGACGTAGACCTTTGAGCGCGAGAGCAGCGCCGAGTTGACCTCGAAAGACGGATTCTCGGTGGTGGCGCCGATGAGCACCACAGTGCCCGATTCGATGTGCGGCAGGAAGGCATCCTGCTGGGCTTTGTTGAACCGGTGGATTTCGTCCACGAAAAAGATCGTGCGGCGGCCGTGGTGGCGTCGCGTATGTTCAGCGACCCCGATCACTTCCTTGATTTCCTTGATGCCGGCGGTGACGGCGCTGAATGCCGCGAACTCGGCGCCGCTGGCGGCGGCGATCACGCGCGCCAGCGTGGTCTTGCCTGTACCTGGCGGTCCCCAGAGGATCAGCGAGTGCATCGCCCCGGCGTCAATGGCGCGTCGCAGGGGCTGGCCAGGGCCGACGAGCTGGTCCTGGCCCACGTACTCGTCGAGGGTGCGCGGACGCATACGTTCGGCCAGTGGGGTTCCCGCAAGCGTGGGCGTGTCAATGCCCGACGGTTCGTCTCCGAAGAGGGAGCGGGTCATCGGCTGTTCCGCTGCAGGCGCGCCTCGTACAACAGCAGCGCAGACGAGACGGCCACGTTGAACGAGTTGATACCGGGGCGCATCGCGATGCTGATCTGAATGTCGGCGGCTTTGAGGGCCTGGCCGGGGAGCCCCGCGCCTTCGTTGCCAAGCAGCAGGAACACCGGGCCGGTCAGGTCTACAGCGTGCAGGTCGGTGGTCCCGGGAGCAGGCGCCGTGGTTGCCGCGATTGTTGCCCCGGCGGCGCGTGCGGCCCGCAAGCTCTCCCCGATCGACGCCCGGGCCACCGGTACACGAAATGTGCTGCCCATCGCGCCCCGCAAGGACTTGGCTGACCCGGGATCGGCCGTGGCGCCAATCATGGCCACGCCGGTGGCGCCCAGACCGTCTGCCGACCGAATCACCGCGCCGGCATTGCCGGGGTCCTGCACGTCCACCAATCCGATCACGAGTGCTGGCGCGGGCGTCCACAGCGCTGCCAGCGGCGCCGGCGACCATCGGGCGATCGCCACAACGCCGCTCGGTGTGCGCACAGGGCTGGCGGCTTCAATGACGCCCGTGGTGGCTTCATGAACGGGCACGTCCGCGGCCCGCGCCAGTTCCCAGGCTTCCACCACGTCCATGGATGCATCAGCCAGGAGGTCGCTCGTGGCCAGCACGATCTCGACGGGCACGCCCGCCCTGAGCGCATCCAGCAGGAGGTGCACTCCGTCGATCACCACAGCCCCATCGTCGGCCGCACCCTTTGCGACATCGCGGAAGCGCGTCACGATGGCGTCCTGGCGACGTGTGATGCGGGGCACACGACATGGTACCCCTTCGGCTCCACGGTTATCGAGTCGCTCAGGGCTAACCCTGCGCGCGCCTTCCGGGTTAAACTTTTCGCACAATGAAAGCCCGTCTGATCAAGCGGTTCGAGGGGGAGATCGCGGTCCTCGATCGCGAGTTGGTGCACGACCTGCCGAGGGAGATTCAGCGCGCGCGCGAGCTGGGCGACCTGCGCGAAAACGCGGAGTACTCGGCGGCCAAGGAGCGTCAGCGGTTCGTGGAGTCGCGGATTTCGATGCTGCGCAAACGCCTCTCGGAACTGCAGCTGCTCAACATGGACAAGATTCCGACCGACCGCGCCGGCTTTGGGTCGAAGGTCACTGTCATTGAGAACGGCAAGCAGATGGTCTTTGAGCTGGTGATGCCCGAGGACGCGGACCCGGACAAGGGATTCATTTCCGTGGCGTCGCCGATCGGCCGCGCATTCGTCGGCAAGGAAGAGGGCGACTCAATCAAAGTCTCCATCCCCTCCGGTAGCCGGAACTTCGACATCGTCAAGCTCGTGACCATTCACGACGAAGAGTAACGGCCGCGTGGCTCTGTCTTCATACGCCCCCCGCCTGCGCACTGCAGTGGTGCTGTGCGGAGCAGGCACCGCAGGGGCGTATCACGCGGGTGTTCTTCGCGCGCTTGTGGACGCGGGCGTGAAGATCGATCTCCTGGCTGCCCACGGCGCGGGAGGCATCGGCGCCGTGAGCGGCGCCGCCGACGGCGTCGCAGACCTGTCATCGCCCACCAGTCCGTGGGCCTCGGTTCGCATGAGGCGCGCGTATCGATGGCGGGCGGCCCTGCGTCTGGCTGGTTGGGGAGCGCTGGTGGCCGTGGCCCTGCTGCTCGCGCCGCTGGTCGTGATTATCCTGGCCTCAGGCGTCTATGTGGTCAGTGTGGTGGCCTCTCTCGCCAATTTTCCCTCAATCGCCGCGTCGCTGGTGGGCTGGTACCAGAGGGCATTGGGCGCGATGTTCGATCCGCCCATCCTGCCCACCGTCATGCCGCGGGCCGTCGTGGCCGCGGTGCTGGTGGTGGCGGGTGTATTTCTTGTCGCCGCCCTCCGGGCTCGCCGGGGCGAGCGCACACGCCGCCGCGCCCGGGGCGCGTTCTGGTGGCGGCTGATCGGACATCCACTTGATCCGGGTGAGCCTGAGGGTGTCGTCAAAGACGCGGTGTGGCGCATCACTCGCGGCGCCGCCGACAAATCCCGGGCCGATATGGGCCGCCGATACGTGGAGTTGTTGACCGAGAACTTCGGCCAGCCCGGCTTTCACGAAGTGATGCTCGCCGTGCACGACCTGGACGCCCGGCGTGACATCGTGGCCGCCGTACTGGCACCGCAATGGCATCAAGCGTTCGGTCAGCGTCGTGTGGGCGCGGGGCCGCGCGAAGCAGAGAGTGTGAATCTGGTTGAAGGCCGCGAACACGATAGTGGTCTTGTCGTGGACTTCGTGGTGGGTGGGCTGAGGCTGCCCGTGGCGTCAGCGCCGCACGAGGTGACGTTTCCCGACAAGGGGTATTGGCAGGGGGAAACGCACCGGTGGTGCGATCGACCCGAACTGGTGAGCCGGTTGGTTGACGAGGTCGCGCGCGTTGGCGTGGAGCAGGTGATTCTTGTCAGCCCTGCGCCGCCGGCGGCCACGCCGCATGACCTGCGCTTCAGGGCGTTGGACCTGCGCTCACGAATGGGTGAGACGCTGCGCTCGGTGGAAACCGCAGCGTTCCAGGATGCCTGGGCGTTAGCCGCCAATCGGTTCTCAGGCGTGTTTGCCATCCGTCCTGCGCACAATCCCACGGGCCCTTTTGATTTTGGCGGCGTCTACGACGAGGCCTCGGACCGCATGCGCACGCTGCCCGAACTGGTCCAACTAGGCCATGACGACGCGTATCGGCAGTTTATTGAGCCCGTGGTGGCTGCAGGCGAACGCGTCGAGGATATTTGAGATGACAAAACGGCACCCGGACACGGAACTGGTTCACGCAGGCGAGGGAGTCACGAGCACTGCGACGCCCGTCACCACTCCCATCTATTCGTCGAGCACGTTCAGGTTTACGTCGGCGGCGGAACTCGAGGCCTACCAGCAGGGACGGTCGAAGTCGTTCATCTATTCGAGATACGCAAACCCGACGGTCATGGCGGTTGAGGCCAAGCTGGCCGCCGTCGAGGGCGGCGAAGCGGCCATGGTGTTGTCGTCGGGTATGGCGGCCACCTCGACGGCGTTGTTCGGACTCCTCCGGTCGGGTGACGAGGTCATCTGCAGCGCGGCGATCTATGGCGGCACGCTGCAGGTGTTGTCGTCGTTCCTGGATCGGTTTGGTGTGCGGGCGCGTTTCGTCTCGATGGAGCAGCTGGGCTCGGTGGGATCACTCATCGGGCCAACGACGAAGGTGGTCTGGTTCGAGTCGCCGACCAATCCCACACTCCGATGCGCCGACATCGCAGCCGTGACCTCGGCTTGCCGCGCGAAAGGGGTGGTGTCCATCGTAGACAACACGTTCGCGAGTCCGGTCAATCAGCAACCGTTGGCGCTCGGAGCCGACCTCGTGATGCACTCCGCGACGAAGTATCTGAACGGCCACTCGGATGTGACGGCCGGGGCGCTCGTCGGCTCGAAGGCGCTGATCGATCGCGTGATGCCGGCGCGCAAGTTGCTGGGCGGAGTGCTGGAGCCGGCGTCGGCCTACGCGCTCGGTCGTGGCATGAAGACACTGGGCGTCCGCATCGCGCGGCACAATACCAACGCGCTGACCATCGCACGCTGGCTCGAAACGCACCCAGGTGTGTCACGCGTGTTTTATCCCGGATTGGAATCACACCCCGACCACGACATCGCACGCAGGCAGATGCGCGGATTCGGCGGGATGGTGTGTTTTGAGTGCCGCGACGGGCAGGACGGCGCCGTACGTTTCTTCGATCGCATCGCGCTGGTCCAACGTGCGGCGAGTCTCGGCGGCGTGGAAAGCCTCTGCAGCCTCCCCGTGCTCACATCGCAGTACGGCTTGTCTGACGATCAACTCGCCGAAGCCGGCGTCACACGCGGCATGGTGCGCCTCTCGGTGGGGCTCGAGGATTCGGAAGACCTCATCGGGGACCTTCGGCAGGCCTTGGGAACTTAGGAAGTTAGGAACTGAGGAACTGAGGAAGTTAGGAACTGATCAGTCCCCCAGTTCCTCACTTCACCACTTTTTCAGTGGGTTTCTTCTCCGCCGCGTGGGTGTCCGCCAGGAACTCTTCTGCGAGTTCGCCGATGCGGGCGGCGATGCCGATGCCCGACAGGTCGCCGAACTTCGCGCGAAAGCGCTCAGCCGGCACCACGGCCTTGGCGAGTGCCCGATGGCCGCCGGCTGACCCGATGTCGCCGAAGCACTCCTTCACAAACTCACCGGCGTTGCGCGAGTAGCCCAGGTTGCGCACGCTCACGATGAAATGGCCGCCGACGATGCCCGAGACGATGACCCACTTGACGCCTTCCACCTGGAGCAGGAAGTCGGCCGTGTAGGGGATGAAGTCTTCGCGTGTGGTCTCGCCCAGGAACGCCGAGAGGATCTGGTGCTTCAGGCGGCTGGTCGCAAGCGCGCGCGTGACGTGTTCCAGGCGCTCCAGCGTGATTTCAGCGCCCTCCATCTTGCGAATGAGCGCGGCGTCGGCCAGCGGAAACAGGAACGTGAACGCATCCAGGTCGGACCGGTTGGTGTGCCGCGCGAAAAACAGGGTGTCGGACTTGATCGCGTAGAGCATGGCTGTGGCCGTGCGCTCCGAGATGCTCACGTCCACCGCGCGCAGATGTTCGGTCAGGATGGTGCAGGTCGATCCGTATTCGGGACGGATGTCCTTGAACACGGCCGTGTAGCCCGCCTGCTCGGGATGATGGTCCACCACCAAATCCACGCGCGGCAGCAGGCCGTGAAAGTAATGGGGCTGCACGTCCACGGTGGCGATGCGATCGAACGACGCAAACTCGTCGGCCGTGATCGTCTCGATGTGGATGTCGAGCAGGTCCACCATCCGCAGATTTTCCGGACGCGTCACGCCCTGCATCGCGCCGATGATGGCCGTGGCACGGGTGCGCCGCAGCAGGTTGCGCAGCGCCAGGCCCGCCGCCATCGCGTCGGGATCGGGTTCGTTGTGCAGGAGGATCAACACACGGTCGGCGTCTGCGAAGTACCGCTGGTACTGTTGCACCCGCGCGCGCGTCAGGGCCCGGTCCAGTTCCGTGAGCAACGCCCCCGAGAGCAGCTCGGCCATGTCGAGATGTGTCAGCTCAGGCACCAGCGCCTTCAGCTCATCGCGATTCTTTCGAGCCGAAGGGCTCGTGCCTGCGTGCAGCACGTACAACAGGCTGCCGCCGGCATCGCGAATGGCCGTGACCACGCGCTTCAGGCTGCGTTTGCCGTTGTCTTCGACGATGACGCAGGTGGAAGGGGAGAGGTCGGCGCGCAGGTAGGAGTCCACGCGCTTGGGGTCGCCCACGCTCGCCGCGATCTGGTCATCAACGAGACGTCGGGCGAGCGGGCGGCTTTCGACCAGAAACTCGATGTCGAAGGTGCCCGACAGGACTTGATGCAGCGTCCTGATAGTTAACTCGTCCTGGCAGACGGCCAAGGCTCTCATGCAGACTCCCATTATAATGCGCCCAGATGGCTGCCCTCCGTCTCGTCATTGTGCTGGCGCTCTTCGCGGCGGCCGTGCTGGACGCCCGCCAGCAGACATTCCGCACATCTGCGGACGTGGTCGTACTCCCCGTGACCGTGGTTGGGAAGGGAAACACCCTGGTTCGCGCCCTGACCCGGGACGACTTCGAGGTCTTTGAGGACGGCAAACGCCAGGAACTGACGTTTTTCAACGAAGGCGCTGGCGGAACGGGGCTTCCGCTGCATCTCGGCCTTCTGCTTGATACCTCAAGCAGCATGGATCGCGATCTGGCGGCGGCGGTGTCGGCCGCCATCAGGTTCGTGAACGCCGTGGACGAGTCCGTGGACGTGACGTTTGTGGATTTCGCCACCGAGGTGCGGGTCTCACGGTTTTCACCGCCCAGTTACGCGCACCTGTTCGAGCGGATGCGGTCGAACAAGGCCGAAGGCGCGACGGCACTGTATGACGCGCTGGGGTTATATCTGACAGCCGCTGAACAGCAGGATGGACAGAAGGTGTTGCTGCTCTACACCGACGGTGAAGACTCCACCAGCAGCCTTGGATACGGTCGCATGATCGAAATGCTGCGCCTGAGCGACGTGATGGTGTACGCCATTGGCTATGTCGACAGCCTGCGGGGGAGTCGCGGCACCGCGCAGTTGCGGCTGAACGACCTGGCCCACCAAACCGGCGGCGAAGCGTTTTTCCCGATGGACCGCAAGCAACTGGATGAGATTTACGCGAAGATCCAGGAAGAGATCGCCTCGCGCTACTCCCTGGGCTTTATCTCCACCAACCGGGCCGCTGATGGCAAGTGGCGGAAGGTCGAGGTTCGGGTGACCGCGCCGTCCGGCAAGGGGGCCAAGGTCCGCACCCGCCCCGGCTATTTCGCGCCTGCCCGATAGGCCGCCCGGGCCTGTGCCGGATTGGACGTTCCTATTACGGCCGCGTAGTACCATGGGGAGTTTAGACCCCACCTTTTATGCCCTCCCTTGACGACCGCTTCGAACTGGAATCGGACTTCGAGCTGCGTGGCGACCAACCGGCCGCGATTACGCAGTTGGTGGATGGCCTGCAGCGCGGCGATCCGGCGCAGGTTCTGCTGGGCGTCACCGGCTCAGGCAAGACCTTCACCATGGCGCATGTGGTGGCCACCGTAAACCGGCCGACGCTGGTGATGGTGCACAACAAGACCCTGGCGGCCCAGCTGTACCAGGAGTTTCGCCGGTTCTTTCCGCGCAACGCCGTGGAGTACTTCGTCAGCTACTACGACTACTACCAGCCCGAGGCGTTCATGCCGGCCTCGGGGACGTACATCGAGAAGGAATCGATCGTCAACGAAGAGATCGATCGGCTCCGCCTTTCGGCCACCCGCTCGCTCTTCGAGCGCCGCGACGTACTCATCGTCGCCTCGGTGTCCTGCATCTATGGCCTCGGATCGCCTGAGGCGTATTACGGGCTGGTGGTCGAAGTGCGCAAGGGCGACACCCTGGGCCGCGATGCGTTCCTGAGGCAGCTGGTGGAGATTCAGTACGAACGCAACGACCACGAGTTCACCAGAGGCACGTTCCGGGTGCGCGGGGACATTGTGGAGGTCTATCCTTCGTACGAAGATATTGGCATCCGGGTGGGGTACTTCGGCGACGAAGTGGACGACCTGGTCACATTCGACCCGCTGACCGGCCGAGTGGTGCGCTCGCACGACCGCATCTCAGTGTTCCCGAAGACACACTTTGTCACGCCGCGATCAAAGACACTACAGGCGGTGGAACGCATCAAGGCGGAATTGACCGAGCGGCTGGCCGAGCTCGACGGGGCAGGCCGCGTCCTGGAATCGCAGCGCCTGCACCAGCGGACGATGTTCGACTTGGAGATGATGAAGGAAATCGGGTACTGCCACGGGATTGAGAACTACTCGCGGCACCTGTCCGGGCGCTCGGCGGGCGAACCACCGCCGACCCTGCTCGACTACCTGCCCGAAGATGCGTTGCTCATCGTGGACGAGAGCCATCAGACGGTGCCCCAGGTGCGCGGCATGTACCACGGCGATCGCGCGCGCAAGGAAGTGCTTGTGGAGTACGGATTCCGCCTGCCGTCAGCGCTCGACAACCGTCCGCTCAGCTTTGACGAGTGGGAAGAGCGTCGCCGCCAGGTGGTGTATGTGAGCGCCACGCCAGGGCCGTATGAACTCAGTCAAGCCGCCGGTGTGGTGGTGGAGCAGATCATCCGTCCGACGGGGTTGGTGGATCCCGTCATTGACGTGCGCCCGGTGGCGGGGCAGGTCGATGACCTGCTGGCCGAGATTCGAGAGGTCGCCGCTCGCGGTGAACGCACGCTGGTGACCGTGCTGACCAAACGCATGGCCGAAGACCTGACGCAGTACTACCAGGAACTGGGCGTGCGCGTGCGGTACCTGCATTCAGACATCGACACGCTGGAGCGGGTGGACATCCTGCGCAACCTCCGTATGGGCACGTTCGACGTGCTCGTGGGCATCAACCTGCTTCGTGAAGGTCTCGACCTGCCCGAGGTGTCGCTTGTGGCTGTGCTCGATGCCGACAAGGAAGGCTTCCTGCGCTCAGCCGGGGCGCTGATCCAGACGATGGGGCGGGCGGCGAGGCATGTGCGGGGGCGTGCGGTGCTGTATGCCGACCGCATGACCAATTCCATGCGCCAGGCCATCGACGAGACCGAGCGTCGGCGGCGGGTGCAGGAAGCCTACAACCTGGAGCATGGCATTACGCCCGCGTCCATCGTGAAACAGATCGATGATGTGATGTCGAGCGTCTACGAGCGCGACTATCTGACGGTGCCGCGGGTGGAAGAACCCCAACAGACGTTCCGCTCAAGGGCCGAGCTGGATCGGAAGATCGCGGACCTTGAGCGCGACATGAAGGCGGCGGCCGCAAACCTGGAGTTCGAACGCGCGGCGAGCGTGCGCGACGAACTTCGCCGGCTGCGGGATCCCGGCCGTGCCCTGGTGGGCGGGGAGAGCTGAGTGTCGTCTATTGTGGTGAACGGCATCAAGAGGGCCTTGCTCGAGGTACAGGACTACTTCAAGCTGCTCGGACAAATTGCGCGGGGACTCACGTCGCGACCGGTCTACTTTCGCGACATCGTCGAACAGTTCGAGGATATTGGGTTGGGCTCGTTGACGGTGGTGTTGCTGACCGGCACGTTCACGGGCATGGTGCTGGCGCTGCAGTCGGGCATCACGCTGGATCAGTTCGGCGCACGTTCGATGGTCGGCCGGCTCGTCAGCGCCTCAATGGTCAAGGAACTGGGGCCGGTGCTGACGGCGTTGATGGTGACCGGGCGGGTCGGGTCGGGCATCGCGGCCGAGCTCGGATCGATGATGGTGACGGATCAAATCAGCGCACTGCGCGCGCTCGGGACGGATCCCGTGCGTAAGCTGGTGGTGCCGCGCGTGCTGGCGGGCATCATCATGGTGCCGGTCCTGACCATCGTGGCCGATGCCGTCGGCATGGTCGGCGCGTGGCTGATCACGACCACCCAACTGAAGGTGGCGGGCAGCGTGTTCTGGAACTCAGTAGTGATGGGGCTCTACATCCAGGACGTCTGGATGGGCATCATCAAGCCGTTTTTCCTGGGCTTCGCGCTTGTGACCATTGCCTGCCATGTCGGACTCCGTACCAAGGGCGGCACGCAGGGTGTGGGACGGGCGACGACCAACGCCGTGGTGGGCGGATCGGTGGCCGTGCTGATTGTGGATTTTCTCGTGACGAAGTTGTTGATTTCGTTGATGTATTGACGCCATGGCACTGACTGAACGCGAACGGGCGATGCTGGAGCCGCCGACGATCACCGAGTCTGACGATCCGGTCATTGTCTTTGACGAGGTGTCTCTGGCCTTCGACGAGCAAGTCATCCTCGATCGCGTGAGTTTCCAGCTCCTGGCCGGCCGGATGAAGATCATTCTTGGCGGCAGTGGCGTGGGCAAGTCCACGGTGCTGAAGCTCATCCTGGGCCTGCTCAAGCCTGACGGCGGTCAGATTCTGGTGAATGGCCGGCGTGTTGATGACCTGGACGAGCAGGACTACATGGCCGTCCGCGACGAACTGGGCATGGTCTTTCAGGAGGGCGCGTTGTTCGACTCCCTCACGGTGAGGGAAAACGTGGGCTACAAGCTGTTCGAGGAGACGGCCATCCCGATCGATCAGGTTGACGGCCGCGTGAAAGAGGTGCTGGGTTTTGTCGGCCTTGACGAGTTCTTCCTGCGGATGCCGTCCGAACTGTCCGGCGGCCAGCGCCGGCGTGTGGCCATTGCCCGGGCATTGGCGGCACGGCCCAAGATCCTGCTCTACGACGAACCCACAACCGGTCTGGATCCCATCACCGCCGTCACCATCGATGACGAGATCATCAAGTTGCGGGACCTGGAAGAAGTCAGTGCCTTGCTGGTGACACACCAGTTGCGGGACGCGTTTTATGTGGCGTCCCACGAAGCCGTGAAGGAGGGAGACACCATCAAATTTGTCCCCGCTTCACCGAAGAAACTTGCAGAAACCACGTTCGTCATGCTGAAGGACAGCCGGGTGTTATTTGAGGGCACGCTGCCGGAGCTTCGCGCGTCGGCCGACCCGTATCTTCAGTCGTTTCTGTCGTAGAAAAGAGAGAGCACGCACATGCCACGAACACGATCGATTGCCTGGGCCCAGTTGAAGATCGGCATCATCGGCGTTGCCGCCATTGCGCTGGCAACATTGTTGATCCTTGCCGTGGGCGGCCAAGGGGGCTTCTTCTGGGAGCGGTATCCCATCAAGGCCCTGTTCAACGATGTCGTGGGCATGAAGTCCGGCGCCATCGTCCGCGTCGCCGGCAGCGACGTGGGCAAAGTCACCTCCGTCGAGTTTTCCGGCGCGCGGGTGGAGGTGGTGCTGGAAGTATCGAAGGACGTCAGGCACCTCATCACCGATCAATCGGTGGGTAGCCTTGGATCATTGAGCCTGCTCGGTGAACCCATTGTGGTCATCACCCCGGCGCCGCAGGGGCAGCCGCTGCCGGATTGGGCGTATCTGAAGACCAGCCAGTCGGCGGGAGCGGTGGCCGAGGCCGCGGCTGCGGCCACCGGTGCGCTTGCCACCACTCAGGACCTGTTGAAGGGCCTGAACGAGGGGCGCGGCACGATGGGCAAACTCATGACCGATGAGGCCCTGTACGCCGAAATGACGGCCATGGCGAAAGCCGCCAATGCCGTGACTCAGCAGATCAATTCCGGCAAGGGGACGCTGGGCGCGCTGATGAATGATCCGGCGGCGTATAACTCCATGCGCGCCTCGCTGACTGAACTTGAAGGCATGCTCGCCAAGGTGCGGCGCGGCGAAGGGTCCCTCGGCGTGTTGATGAATGACCCGGCCTTGAGCAAGTCCCTGACCGCGGCCAGCGCCAGCATGGAGGCCATCGCGGGCCGGATCAACCGCGGTGAGGGCACCGTGGGCAAGCTCTTGAATGAGGACGAGCTCTACACACGGCTGGACGCCCTCACGACCCGGCTGGACAGCCTGGTTTCGGGCCTCTCGTCGGGGCAGGGCACCGCCGGTCAGCTGCTGCAGGACAAGCGCCTTTATGACAACATGAATGCAGCAGCAACCAGCCTGAATGAGCTGATTGCGGAGATCAAGAAAGACCCGAAGAAGTACCTGACCGTGAGGGTCAGCATCTTCGGAGGCTAACCAACGAAGGAGAACAGCATGTCGAATGACAACAACTCGGCGGTTCCGGTGCTGATGGCGTTTGTGCTGGGTGCGGCGGCCGGCGCGGCGGTGGCGTTGCTGTATGCCCCGGCCACGGGCGAAGAGACACGCCGGCGTATCAAGGACAAGGCGCGCGAGGGGCGCGACAAGGCCGAGGCGGTGGCCCGCGACGGTCGTGAGTTCCTGAAACGCCAGCGCGAGAACCTTGGGGCCGCGGTGGAGCGGGGGAAAGAGGCGTTTGAACAGACCCGCAAGGAGACTCTGTGACCGAGGTCTGGCTCGGCGTCATCGCGGTCGCGGTGGCCGTGATGGCGATCCTGCAGATCGCGGTGCTTCTGCGGTTGTCGCAGGTCGCGCGCGAGGCGTCGGAGGCCACGCGCGATCTGCGGCGCGAACTGACTCCGCTCATCGCCAAGGCGCACAAGATTGCCGATGACGCCGGGCGGGTGAGCGCGTTGGCACTGACGCAGGTCGAACGGGTCGATCAGTTGTTTGAGAGCACGGCCCTGCGGATTGACGAGACGATGCAGACGGTGCAGGACACCCTGATCCGGCCGGTGCGCCAGGGCGCGGCCGTGATGGCCGGCGTCAAGGCCGCGCTGGCCGTGTTTCGCGCGCGCCAGGATCGCGGCCGATACGACCGCGACGACGACGACGCGCTGTTTATCGGATAATTTTCGCGCGGCGACTTGGCGAGCGGGCGCCTGGTGCGATACGCTTGTCGGGTTTGATTCGGTTGGGCGCTTGGCTCAGTTGGTAGAGCACCGCCTTCACACGGCGGGGGTCACTGGTTCGAGTCCAGTAGCGCCCACCAACCTTCGCTAAACGCTCGCTTCGCTCGCAGCTACGGCTGGCGGGCCAGTGAGCGGGCAGGCGACGGTTGCCCTCGGGGATCTGCAATCTGGTCACCATCGGGTAGAACGGCCGGTCATCATGATCAAGCTGCTCATCGCCGCGATCGTCACCGCCGGACTGGCCCCAGTTCGTGCGCAACAGGTCTACCTCACACCATCGGAAGTGGCCGACGCCATCAAACAAGGCCAGGCCGGTAAGTCGCTTCAAAAAAAATGCCGCGCGTCAGGCGAGAACGGTTTCGACATCATCGTGGAAGGCCCGACTGGCCGCACAATGCGCGCGGCGCGCGAAGCCAAGGCGCAGGGGCGTGTGTTTACTCCAGACGACGTCAGTCTCGCGCTGGGCGGTCCGTTCCTCACGGTGACCGCCAGGCGTGACCACACACTCACCGCAGCCAGTCTCGCCGAGCCACTGCCCGGCGCGCCGGGCATGTGGGTGTTACCGGAGTTTGCCAAGGACGAGCGCCGGTTAAACATGTTTACGCAGCGCGGTTCGTATCGCGCGGATATCGTGCTGCGGGCCCGGCCGGCGGGTTCCCGCGAGCCGGTGGTGCTCAAGCCGATGGCGCCGGCCGTCTATACCGGGACCGAAGGCACCTGGAACAGCAAGACCCGCACCCATCGTCCGCTTCCAGACACCAACATGAGCGCCACGTTCGACCTCGTGGCGTTCCGGGCGCTGCCACCATCCACCGTGGACGTGGTGGTCTTCATGTCTGATGCGGGCGAGCATCGCTGCAAGATCAGCGACAAAGACCGGCAGACCATTCGATAGCCCGGACGGGGTAGGATGGCTACCACGCATGGAGCTCCTATCGCCGAAGGTCCCGAGGCTCCGTGAGATCGCGCTGGTGGCGGCCGTGTTCACTGCTGTGACGGCGTTTGTCATGTGGCCTCTGTTCGGCGTGATGGCGGACCACTTTCCGATCGCGGCGTCCGACTCGAAGCTGAACGCGTGGGTGCTGGCCTGGGGTGCGGACCGCTTGCCGTACGGGCTGGACGGGTTCTGGACCCCGCCGATTTTTTATCCGTACCTGAACACGCTGGCCTATTCAGAGAACCTGCTCGGCGTGGCAGTGATCGTGGCGCCCGTGCAGTGGATCTTCGGCAATCCCACGCTGACATACAACATTGCGTTCCTGCTGTCGTTTGTCGTGGCGGGAACCACCGCGTATTTGCTCGCCCTCACCGTCACAGGCAGTCGAAGCGCGGCCCTCATCGCCGGATTCGGCTTCGCCTTCACGCCGTATCGCTGGGCACAACTCACGCACCTGCATGTGTTGTGGAGTGCCTGGCTGCCGCTGGTGTTATGGGCGCTGCATGGCGCGCTCCGCACGCATCGATGGTCGTTCTGGCTGGTCTGTGTCGCGGCCGTGTTGCTGCAGGTGTCCTCGAGCGGGTACTCGGCTTTTCAAGTGGCCATGGCCTGCGGCTTCGTCGGGCTGGCCGGCGCCATCCGGTACGGCGTGAGTGCGGTGGCGCTTCGACGGATGGCCCTCGCGGGCCTTGCGGCCGCCGTCCTGCTGTCTTCAACAGTCGTGGCCTATTACCACGTGTGGGTCGCGCGTGAACCCACACCAGGCGATCTCGTGGCCTACAGTGCCGACCTGGGGACGTATATGAACGTGCACCCGGCCCTGCCCGCGGCTCGGTGGTTGAGCGCAGTGGCCCAGGATGAAGGACACCTCTTTCCCGGCTTCGTCATCCTCGTCCTCGCAGCAGTCGCTCTGGTCCCGATGGGCGGGCGGAGATTGGTGACACGGTGGCGCTGGGCCTATCTCGCACTGGCGGTCGCCGCCGTGCTCGCGTCGCTTGGGCCGGAACCGCGCGCGTGGGGCCACGCGCTGCCGATTCCGAAAGTGTACGAGTGGCTCGCGGTGCATCTGCCTCTCTTTGACGCGATGCGCGTGCCGGCACGGTTCGGCGTAGTGGCCATCCTGGCGTTCACCGTGCTTGCCGCCATCGGGGCAGCGCGTGCGACCAGGGGGATAAGTCGTCGCCCGCTGGTGATCGTGACAGCCTTGGTAGGCGCCATCATCGTGTGGGAAGGGTATGGCGGCCCACTGCCGGTCATGACGAATGCCCTGGCGAGTGGCGCGGGCGACGATGCCGCGTATGAGTGGTTGATTGGGCAGCCCACCGGTCCGGTGCTCGTGCTGCCAATGGCCACCCTGGGCGGCAGGTTCACGATGCACCAGCAGTACGGAGCGCTCAAGCACCGGCATCCGGTGGTGGACGGCGTTGGCCGGGCGGATACGCCGCTTGTGCAGTGGCTGAGCGGATCCGCCTCGCCGCTGGTTGTACCCGAAGAGCTGCCTCGGGCGGTTTCGTTCCTGCGTGGCCTGGGTGTGCGTTACGTGATGATGCGCCGCCACTCGTTTCGCGATCCAGGCATCGAGGCACGCTTGTACGACGTGTTCGAAGCTGACGCCGCACTCGTCGAACGCGGCCGTTTCGAGAACGTCGTGATCTGGGAGATCGATCCCGGGCCCGTCGCGACGCCGGTCGAGCAGGTGCTGACGGGAATTCCCAGCGAGGCCATTTCGTTGTCGGCGTCCGAGAATGCCGACCGCATTCTCCTGGCGATGGATGGCAACGCCAGCTCGCGGTGGGTCAGCCGGTCTCAGGACGGATCAGAATGGGTGGCGATTGACTTCGACCGGCCCCGTAACCTCGCTCGCATTGACTTCGTCATGCACCCACGCAGCGACATTCACTATCCACGATTGCTGGAGATCGTGGCGACCGGCAGGGGAGGCGGAGGCGCCGAGACGTTGCTCTTTGCCGGGTCCCTCCTGCCGCAATTGGGGCGTGGCTGGAAAGTGTCGCCGGAGCGGCCCGTGGCCTCTCTCGACCTGCCGTCGTACGTCACCTCGCGTGTCTTGATTCGCCAACGTGGGCGAGCCAATCTCTGGTGGGCGATCGACGAGTTGCGGCTCTGGGAACGGCAGTAGACCGAAATGACCTCTGAGGTAATTACCGGTCACTGCCGACGGTAATTACCTCAGAGGTCGTTTTGATTGTCCTAGAGGCCGATACGGAAGCCGACGCGGAAGGTCAGCGGTGGCTGCACGGCGGTTGGGCGCCTGAAGTTGGGTGTCGTCAGGACGTCTTCCTCCACTTCGTTGTTGTGACGCGTGGCGTTAAAGACGTCGAGCTGCAGTGCCGAGCGGCGGCCCGCAATCGTGAATCCTTTTTCCAGTCTGATGTCGAGCGTGAGTGTGTACGTGAACCGTGTGCGGCCAATACGGTAGGCGTGGATCATCTGGGCGCCGGACGCCAGATTCTCAGCGATGACCACGCGTGAGAAGGGTTGGCCGTCCTGGTAACGTGCCGAGAATCCAACGCGAATGTCACCGGGCGCCCGGTAACTGGTTGACCACTTGGCCACATACGAGCGGTCGAAGAAGTAGCTGCCTTGCACCACGGGCCGCGCATTCGGCTGCTCGAAGACATCACCCACCACGCTCTGATCGTTTTCAAGCGGACCGAATCCGAGATGGCCCACCCAGCTGCGGGTGCGATACGCCATCACCCCGAACAAGACGCGCAGGCGGCGCGTGGAGAGCGTCCAGGTGGTCTCGATGCCTTCATACTTCGCGTTGCCCTCGGCGGGGTTGGTCAGCAGATACGCGTCTTTACCGAAACTCTCGGGGAGGCGATCAAACACGACCAGTGGTTTGTCGTCAGCCGGGCCGTCCCAGTCCTCGGCTGCGTCGGCAATGAACACGGCGCGGTAGCTGGACGCCGGCACACCGGTGTTGATCGAGCCGGGGATCGCCGACTGATTGCGCCAGATGGCGGCGGCGCGCCACACAAATACCTGTCGATGCCGCATCTCGATGCCGATCGTCCGTTCGCTCGTGCGCGACGCGCGAAGGTCCGGATCAATGGTCGCCACTGACGAACCCCAGCCGGCGCGTGACACCAACACGCCGAGTTCCCCGGTATCAAATCGACGATCGCCATCGAGGTCAAACCAGCGGTGCACGTTCGACACCGTCTCGCCGGGGTCACCGTACGCGAGCATGGAGAGGGTCAGCGGATCGGCGTAACGTCCGGCGCCGCCAAAAATGGCAAAGGCACCGCGGCTCCACTGGAACGAGACGCGCGGGGAGACGGTGCGCCAGTTGATGCCATTAGCCGCGCCCTCTGCTGAGCCACTGGCAAGATCGACGCGCACACCGGCGTCCATGGTGAAGCTCGATCCCAGGGCCATGCGGTCCGCCACATAGGCCGAGCCGTGGAGCAGGCGTCGCTTCGACGCCGACGCGGGACTCGAGGGCAGCCACACGCGGGCAGCGATCCCGCCCACTTGCTCGGCGACGATGGGCAGCGATAACACTTCGCTTGTGGCGGCGGCCCGGCGCGCGGTGATGCCGGCGCGCAGTTCATGCGCCATGTTCCGCCATGAGAGCAGTCGCGGCGCCACGTGCGCCGCCGCGTCCCACTGAGAGGAGACCATGTCCGCTGCCGGCCTGGGCACAATTCCTTCCGTCACGCGGTCCACGGTGCCGCCCTCGGGGTTTGTGACATCGGGGGTGAAGGCGCCCCGCTGAAAGGCGAGTGATACACCGGCGCGGTTGCCCGCGGAGCCCACGCGTTCCCAGGCGGCGCTCGATTGAAGAAACGTGCCGCGTTCATAGACGTTGGTGTCCCTGAACTGCCGCCTGCCGTCATACGGATAGCGCACACGTTGCGCGGCTGCCACGATACGAATCTGGTCGCCGTCGCCGCGGTTCTTGACGAGGTGACTGAACAGGGAAGCGCTGTCGGATGTCCACAAGCCCGGCCGATCGCGCTCGTGGTGCTGGGCGCGGCTGTAAGCGCCTGAGACGAGAAGGCCGGCCCGGTCGCCGACGGGACCCCCAAATTGCGCGCCGATGTCCCGCCACGAGGCCAGTCGGCCGATGGATGGCGCACCCATCAAGGGATTCAGATCCACCATTCCGGGTTCCGTGAACGACCCCTGCACGGTGCCGCTGCGTCCTGCGCCCGCGCGCCGCGGCGTGAGGCCGATGAGTACGCCTGGGCTCTCTGCCTCGATTTCGGCCAGGCCCGATGTGACTGTCACCGACTCGATGGCACTCAGGTCCAGTGCCACAGGCATCAGGCCGAACAGATTCGGAGCCAGTACGTTGACGTTGCCGAACGTCACCGCGGTCGTGGTCCACGACGCGCCCCGGCTGCCGAGCAGCGCCGAACGGCCGGTGCCCAGGCCGCCGTTGTCCATGCGGTCGGCGATCACGAATGGAACGGCCGTCTCGATCAACGACCAGACGTTGCCGCCGGCGGGGAGGTCCTGCAGCCAGCGTGGGTCGAAGTCCGCGCCTTCGCCGACGTGCTGGCGGTCCACGACCGTGAGTGTCGGGCGTGGTGACAGTGTCGCGAGCAGCGTAAGGACTTCACGCGACAGCAGCGTGACGGTCAGGGTCGATGCCGGCGCCGGTGGGCCGCTCACGGTCACGACATACGTGCCGGGCGCAAGGCCGGCAAACGATGCGAGTCGCGATCCCGGAGGGATGCTCGACGTCCGCCGCGTTGTCGGGTCGTCTTCGATTTGAATAGAGACGGCCACCGGCGCAGCACCAGTCGCCACGGCCCCCGCGACGCGCACACGGACCGTTCCTGTGTCGTCGAGTGTCAGACCACTGGCAAATGCCGGGCCGGCGAGGCCCACCCAGATGAAGCAGGCCGCAGCCGCCCGAAGGATGACCACCCGCTACCGGACCGTAACGTTCTTGATAACCTCGTTCATCTCGATCTTGTCGGCGACCTCGATGCCCTTGATGACCTTGCCCAGTACCGTGTATTTCCCTTCGAGCGCCGGGATGGGCCCCAGCAGGATGAAGAACATGCTGTCAGCCGTTTCCGGCTTCCACGTGGGCCGGTAGGCCAGCGCGACGATGCCGCGGGTGAACTTACGCTTGCTCGGCTCGAAGACGCCAATGGGTTTGTTGGATCGGTTGGGGCCGCTTCCGCCCGTGCCCCATTCCTTCTGCTTGGTGATGTCGCGCGACAACGGGTCGCCGGCCTGCACCAGTCCGGGCTGCACCCAGTGGAAGCGCTGGCCGCGGTAGAACCCGCGCTTGGCCAATTCGAGGAAGTGCGCCACCGACTTGGGCGCTTCGCCCGGATAGGTTTCTATCTCAACCACGCCCTTGGCTGTTTCGAGCACCACGACGGGGCCGGCCGGAGCAGGGGCCGGCTTGGCCTGACCCTGCATGGGTGATTGGGAGAACAGCAACGCAGCGGCAACACTCGCAGTCAGTAAAGGACGAAACATCGAGCACCTCTCGGCAGATAGTTTACGCCTGTTTGTGGACAACCCCCGTGCCGTGAAGCCGATCCCCAAAGTCTCCCAGGCCCGGTGCGATGAACTTCTGGAGATTCAGTTCCCGGTCAAGCGCCGGAGAATAGACCGCCACATCCGGGTGGGCCCGTTCCACGGCCTCCACGCCCTCGGGGGCCGCGACGATGGAGAGCAGGCGGATGGCGCGGGCGCCAGCGGCCTTGAGGATGTCGATGGCCATGATCGCCGAACCGCCGGTGGCGAGCATCGGGTCCACAAGCAAAATCAGGCTGCTGGACAGGCCCTCCGGCAGGTGCCCTGAATACTGATGGGCCTGGGCGGTGTGCTCGTCGCGCCGCAGGCCGATATGACCGACCCGTGCCTGCGGCAGGAAATTCAGCACTGGATCAACCAGGCACAATCCGGCGCGCAGGACCGCCACCACCACCACGTCACCTGCGATCGCCTGTCCGGTGGTCATTTCGAGCGGCGTCTGGACGGAGACCTCGGTGGTCGGCAGATCCTTCGTGGCTTCGGCCGCGATGATGAGACCGATGCGATGTGCCAGTTGCCGAAACTCGGCGGGCTGCGTGGTGGCGTCACGCAACGCGATCAGGGCATGCTGCGCAACGGGGTGTGCGACGAGGTGGAATGACACCGGGAAACTATACACCTGCGGTTCCGGCCGATAGAATCCCAGTCATGAAGCGTTCGGCGTGGGTGGCAGTGGTCCTGTTCGCGATTGTGGCGGGCCTGGCGTGGCAGCGGACGCAGCCCGGGGACCGCGCGTCCATTTCGCTGCTCGTCACCGGAGGCACGGTGGTGACCATGGACGCGGCCGGCACGGTGGTGCCCGACGGTGCGGTCGCGATCGATGGCACGACGATCGTGGCGATCGGAACGGCCGCCGACCTGGACGCGCGGTATCAGGCTCGCGAGCGCATCGATGCCCGCGGCCAGGTCATCATGCCGGGCCTCATCAACACCCACACACATGCGCCAATGGTCCTCTTTCGGGGGCTTGCCGATGACCTGGCGCTGATGGACTGGTTGACGCAGTACATCTTCCCCGCGGAGAAGGCCACGGTCTCACCCGAGTTCGTGCGCGTCGGCACGCGGCTGGCTCTGCTGGAAATGATTGAGTCGGGCACCACGACGTATGCCGACATGTATTACTTCGAGGAAGAGATTGCCGCAGTCACCAAGGCCGCGG
The DNA here is from genome assembly GCA_016716905.1 of Acidobacteriota bacterium. NCBI lineage: Bacteria > Pseudomonadati > Acidobacteriota > Acidobacteriota bacterium. The sequence goes on from JADJUS010000003.1 coordinate 754,434, forward strand.
GCGTACGCGGGGTGCTCGGCCAGACCATCATCAGGTTCCCTGTGGCAGACGCCGCGACCCCCGAAGAAGGGCTCGCGCGTTCAGAGACGTTTCTGACTCAGTGGGCGAACGATCCGCTCATCGTGCCGGCGGTCGCGCCGCACGCGCCGTATACGCTGACACCCGAGACACTGAAGGCGGCGCGCGCGCTGGCGGACAAATATCGTGCGCCGCTTTTGATCCACCTGGCGGAGACGCGCGACGAGGTGGGCATCATTGCCGGACAGTTCAAGCTGTCGCCGGCGATGTTCCTCGACAGTCTGGGATTCTGGGGCGGCCGCTCACTCGCCGCACATGCGGTGTGGGTGGATGAGGCCGACATGAAGATGCTGGCCGCGCGTGGCGTCGGTCTCTCCCACAATCCCGAGAGCAATATGAAGCTGGCCTCTGGCACGGCACCGGTGACGGGCTGGTTGAGCGCCGGAATCCCGGCGGGGCTGGGCACCGATGGCGCCGCCAGCAATAACGACCTGGACATGTTCGAGGCCGTGCGCACAGCAGCGCTCCTCCATAAACATGCCACCGGCGACCCACGGGCGATGCCCGCCAGACAGGCGCTGGAACTGGCCACGCGTCGCGGCGCCGCCGCGCTGGGACTTGGGGATAGGATTGGCAGTCTGGAGACTGGCAAACTGGCCGACGTGATCACCGTGTCGATGTCGAGCGCGCGACAAACGCCGCTGTTCGATCCGCTCTCGCACCTTGTCTACGTGACACGGGGCACCGATGTGCGCAACACCATCGTCCACGGGCGGGTGCTGATGCGTCAGGGGCGGGTGATCAGCCTCAACCGTTCGGCTGTTCTCCAGGAAGCGACTGCGATGGCAGAGAAGGTCCGCGCCGCGGTGTCGCGCAAGGAGGGGCAGTGAGTCACGTGACCCAGTTTCTGGGCGAGGCCGAGATCGCGGAACGCGTCAACGCCGTGGCCGCGGCCATCCGGGCTGACGCCGGCCCCGATGTGCCCGTTCACCTCGTGGGTGTGCTGAAGGGCGCGTTTATCTTCATGGCGGATCTCATGCGCCAGATCGGCGGCCCGATCACGTGTGACTTCATCGCGGTCTCCAGCTACGCAGGCACGGTGTCCACGGGACAAGTCCAGATCCTGAAGGACCTGGACCGATCGATTGATGGCCGGTATGTGGTGATCGTTGAAGACATCGTGGACACGGGGCTCACGCTCTCGTATCTGCAGGACGTGTTTCGCACGCGGTCGCCGCGGGCGCTCAAGACGGCGTGCCTGTTGAGCAAGCCGTCGCGGCGAAAAGTGGACGTGCCAGTGGATTACGTCGGATTCACCATCGACGACCGCTTCGTGGTCGGGTATGGCCTCGATTTCGACGAGCAGTATCGCAACCTGCCGTTCATTGGCGTGGTGGGAGAGTAGATGGCCGTGCGCAGGTTCTCGATCATCACGGAAGGTGATGCGCGGCAGATCGAGCCAGGGACCACTGTCGAACTGGACGCGAGGGGCCACGTGACGCCGCTGGCGGCCGATACGCTGCGGGAGCGCCGCGTGACCGTGGTGCCGGCTGGAACCGCCGACCCTGCGCTGCCTGCGGACCTGTCGCCGATATCGCCTGTGCGCCGCGTCACCATCGGGTCCGACCACACCGGTGTGGCGCTCAAGGCGACGCTGGTCGCACACCTGCGAAAGTCCGGTCTCGCCGTGTATGACTGCGGCACTGATGGACCCGAGGCGGTGGACTATCCAGACATTGCGGCGGCGGTGGGGAAGAGTGTCGTGCGAGGGGAAGCCGACGCGGGCATCGTGATCGATGGCGCCGGACTGGGATCGGCGATGGCGGCCAACAAGATCCGCGGCGTGCGAGCGGCGATGTGTCTGACGGTGACGCTGGCGCGGTATGCGCGTGAACACAATGGCGCGAACGTTCTGGCTCTGGGCGCCACACTGATCACCAGCGCCGAGGCCATCGAGATTGTGGACACCTGGTTGAGCACGCCGACGAGGGAACCGCGGTACCTGCGGCGCCTCTTGAAGGTGCGGCGCCTGGAAGAGAGCTTTTAGTGGACACACATACCGTTGACCTCTCGCGACTGATCGCGATCATCGCCGAAGAGGTGCTGGCCGCGTCGCGGCGTCCCGCGACGAACTGCGACTGCCACTCGGTCAATGAAGACTGCTGCCCGACGCGCCTGCAGGGAGCGATCGATGCGGGAGCCGTGCGGTTCGGCGTCCATGCGGTCGGCGGCGCGCCCGACGTGGTCTCGGGGTTGATCGACCACACGCTACTCAAACCTGACGCGACGCGGCCCGAGATGGAGAAGTTGTGCCGGGAGGCCGCCGAGTTCCGCTTCGCGACCGTGTGTGTGAATCCGGCGTGGGTGGCGTTCTGCGCCGCCCAGCTCAGGCACACACCGGTCGGCGTATGCACGGTCGTGGGCTTTCCACTGGGGGCGACCACCTCGGATGTCAAGAACTACGAAACGCGCCGCGTGATCTTCGATGGTGCGCGTGAAGTGGACATGGTCATCAACATCGGCGCGCTCAAGAGCGGCGATGTGCGCACGGTGGAGCGCGACATCGAGGCGGTGACGCAGCCGTGTCGTGACGCGGGCGTGGTGAGCAAAGTGATCATTGAAGCCGCGTACCTCTCCGATGAAGAGAAGGTGACCGCGTGCACGCTCGCAAAGGCGGCGGGCGCAGACTTCGTCAAGACGTCCACAGGATTCGGTCCAGGCGGTGCGACGGTGGCCGACGTGGCGCTCATGCGCCGTGTGGTGGGCGCCGACATGGGCGTCAAGGCGGCCGGCGGCGTTCGAGATCTCGAAGGCCTCAAGGCGATGGTGGCGGCCGGCGCCACGCGCGTGGGCGCCAGCGCCGGCGTCAAGATCGTGCAGCAGTCGCGCAGCGGCGAGCCGGCGGCACCGGCCGCACCGGTGCCCGTCCTCAAGTCCGCGTATTAGCGTTGTCGGAGAGCGCCGCTTCCGCGGCCAGGTGACGCGCCAGGGCGTCGCGCTGAGGGAACGGAATCTCGATGCCCGCGCCCTCAAACGCCTTCTTGAGCAAGCGCCGAAACTCGCGCGCCGTCTCCCATTGCTTCAGCGGCAGTGTCTTCATGCGGACGCGAATGGTCACCGAGGACTCCCCAAACCCTTCGATGCCAATCACCTCGAGCGGTTCGAGCATGGCCGGCCCATGTGATGCCGAGAGTCGCATCTGCTCCGAGACGTGCTGCATCACATTCACCACTTCATCGGTATCGTGTTTGTAGGCGACCTGAATGTCGAGCAGCGCGTACGCGTAGTCCTTGCTCAGGTTCGCGAGCGTGGTGACGCCGCCACACGGGAACACGTGCACCGCGCCGCTCTGGTCGCGCAGCACGATGGTGCGCAGGTTGATGGCTTCCACGAGCCCGCCGGTCCCGTTGATCTGGGCGACGTCACCGACGCGCACCTGGTTTTCGAGGATGAGGAAGAACCCGCCGATGACGTCTTTCACCAACGTCTGCGCACCGAACCCCACGGCGAGGCCCAGGATGCCCGCGCCGGTGAGGATAGGCATGATGTTGATTCGCAACTCCTGAAGGACCATCAGCGTCGCGACTGCCGCGATCAATACGCCGGCGACGTTGCGGAGCAGGTTGCCCAGGGTCTTCGCACGTTTGCCGGATTCGCTTCCGTTGGGGTCGTGTCCGTCGGCCAGGTACTGTTCAAGCCGCCTGACGCCCGCGCGCATAAAGCGGAGCACCAGAAGCGCGAGAAGGACGACCAGCAGGATGCGGACCGCCGCGCCGAGTGACGTCACCGCCCACGCAGGCGTCTGGGCAACGATCCGGTTTAGAAACTCCATGCCCTAAGGATAGCGGTACAAAAAAAGAACGGGGCGACTGCGGCCTTCCCGCAATCGCCCCGTATGTGTGCGTATGGACCCCAGGACCCCGGGACTCCCGGACCCCGACGTTACTTGATTGGCTCTCCCGACGTGGTCAAGCCGTGACGTTCCAGCCGGCGATAGAGGGCCGACCGGCTGAGGCCGAGGGCCCGCGCCGCGCGGCTGACATTGCCGCGCGCCCGCTGCATGGCGCCGCGCACGAGCTGGCCTTCCACCTCGCGCAGGCGCATGACTTCAAACGAGACAGGCGCCGCCCCGTCGGACGCCGCGGTGGCGGCGAGCTGGGCCTCAAGCTCCACCACCCGCCGCAGGGCCTGGCCCAGTTCGGCCTGTGAACGCAGCGTCGCGATCAGCCGCGCATCGTCAAAGGGCTTCTCAACGAAGTCCTTCGCGCCGCGGCGCATGGCCTCGAGTGCGAGGCCGATTGAACTCCACGCCGTCATCACGGTGATGGGGAGCGCGGGGTCGAGTTGGTGCAGCCGGCCCACGAGGTCGAGTCCCTGCTCGCCGTTGGTGCGGCCCTGTTCAAAGTTGAGGTCCACGAGGGCTGCGTGCACGGTTTGTGTGCGCGCGATCTCGATGGCCTGCGCGGGTGTTGTGGCGCCGATGGTAGTCAGCCCGTCCGACTCCAGGAGGAGGCGGACGGCTTCGATGACGTCGTGCTGGTCATCAGCCACGAGGATCCGCAGGCGTGCGGCGCGTGGCTGAAGGCGGGGTGCGAATGACGCTGTGGCTTCGGCCACAGCGCCGGTCTGCATCATCGTGCTCACTGGACTCCCTCAATAACGAACGTGAAACTCACTGACCGAGGTGAAAACCGCTTTCTTCAAGATCCTTCTGTCCTGTCCGCGCGGCATCTTCCTCCACGACGCGACCGTCGAAGAGATGGATGGAGCGCTCCGCGTTCCGGGCGTAGCGGGGGTCATGCGTGACCATGCAGATGGTCGCGCCTTCTCTGTGCAGCTCATGCAGGAGCTCCATGACGGCTTCGCCGTTCTTGGAGTCCAGGTTGCCGGTGGGTTCGTCCGCCAGCAGGATGGAAGGGGAGCCGCCGACGGCACGCGCCACCGCGACACGCTGCTGCTGACCGCCAGAGAGCTGGCTGGGCAGATGCTTCGCGCGGTGCGACATGCCGACCTTTTCGAGCGCGGCCATGACGCGCTCCTTCCGTTCGGCCGTCTTCATGCCCCGGTAGGTGAGGGGCAGTTCGACGTTTTCGTAGACCGTGAGGTCGCCGATCAGGTTGAAGCTCTGGAACACGAACCCGATCTCACGATTGCGCACGCGGGCGCGTTCGGAGAGCGGCAGGTCGGCTACCGACCGGGTGTTGAGAATGTAGGTGCCCTCGCTGGGCGTGTCGAGCAATCCGAGGATGGAGAGCAGGGTCGACTTGCCGCAGCCCGACGGGCCGGCAATCGAAATGTACTCGCCGCGCTGGATTTCCAGATGGATGCCCGCAAGCGCGTGGGTCTCCACTTCGTCGGTGTAAAAGACTTTCGTCACGCCATCAAGCTGGATCAGCGGCTGTCCCGGAGTACTCATGTGTCTGCCCTCTCATAGAGGCCACTCGTGGCCTGCGTTAACTGTTACCGTCTGCCGATTCTTACCCGGTCGAACGCCTCATACGCGGCCATGTCCGACAACACCACTTCATCGCCTTCGTTCAGGCCTTCGATAATCTGCACCTCGGCGACCGATGACACGCCGAGTTTCACTCGCACCCGAACCGCTTCGTTGTCGGCGCCCACCCGGTAGAGCTGAATCGTGGCGTCATCCTGGCTGAACGACGGGCGCTGCACCTTCAAGACGTTATCGAGCCGTTGGAGTTCAATCGTGCCATCCACACTCAGGTCCGGCCGCGCACTCTGTGGCATGACGCCGGTCATGGTCACATCCACGCCTACCGTGCCGCTCTGGGCTGCGGGATCGATACGCGCCACAATGCCGGTCACGGTGCCGTTGCGCGTATCCACCACCGCCGTCTGGCCCAGCCGCACATCCCGAATCTGCGTCTCGGACACCCGAATCTGCGCCTTGAGCCTTGACGGGTCCGCCACGCGTGCGATGTTCGTGCCGCCGCCGACCTGCTGGCCCACTTCCACCGGCACCACCTGTAAGACACCGTTCATGCCCGCCTTGACTCGCAAGTCGCCAAGGTTCCGGCTCTGCAGGTCATACGCGTTCTTCAGCGTGGTGACATCCGCTTCCTGCGGCGCGATTTGAGAGATCTCACTTTCGCGGTTCATCGCCAACCGCTTCTCCTCGAGCGCGAGCGCGTTTTTCATGCGCGTCACCCGCGCCTCGCTTTGCTTCAACTGCAGGGCCGCAAACAAGCCCAGCTTGTTCAACTCAAGGTCCGCCGCGTACTGGAGCTCCTGCTGCTCCAAATCTGACTTCGCATTCGCGACGAGCGTCTCGAGCTGCAATCGCTGCGTGCTCAAATCGGCCCTCCGGTTCTTCAACGCCGCTTCCGCCGACCGCCATCGCAGCTCCGCCGACGTGACTGCCTCGCGAAGGTCGGGGTTGCTCAACTCCAGAATCACCGAGTCCGGCTTCACGATCGAACCGGCCTGCAGCACGATCCGTTCAACCCGCCCCGATGTCGTGGCGGTAATCCACCGGATGTCTTCCGGCACCAATGTGCCCGACCCCTTGACCTCTCGAACCAGCGGGCCACGAATGACTTTGCCCGTCCAGGCCGCATTGGCATCCACGGTGGGCGCGGCCGGCTTCAGGTTCATCACCCAGGCTGAAATCCCGATGAGGACCAGCACGCCGATCACGGCCAGAATGGTCTGCCGCTGTTTCTTCCGTTTCAGAATCGCAGGGTCGCGCTTTACATCCATCGCCATGCCCGTATCTTATGCAAGAGTCGGGGCATCTTTGGCCATCTTGCCCTAAGTTCCGTGTTTACAACGACTTAATCGTCAGTTGCCTCCATCCCGATTTCCTGAAAGCGGCGCGCTTTCGGGAAACCTGAATCCCGGAAGCGGTGATGTCCACCCCCGGGCAGAAACTTCGGTTGACCCTTTGACGGCCATTTGGGCCAGTTGGTTGACCGTGGCACCATGTCGCGATGCCGTCGCTGCACGATTTGGGCTGGAACGATCACTTCGCCAAAGCCTACGAGGCGTTCGCGGGCCCAGGCGTCCTGCCCGGCCGGGTGGCGCTTGAACACAACCACGTCTATCGAGTCATCACCGAGTCTGGTGAACTGCTGGCCGAAGCCACCGGGCGGATGAAGCACCTGGCCGAGGGCCGCCACGAGTTGCCGGCCGTGGGCGACTGGGTCGCGCTGCGCATCGAGGAAGCCGGTGATCGCGCGCTCATCAAGGCTGTGCTGCCGCGCCTGGGCAAGTTCTCGCGCAAGAGCGCGGGCGAGTGGACAGACGAGCAGGTGGTGGCGGCAAATATCGACACGGTCTTCCTGGTCACGGGGCTCGACGGCGACTTCAACCCGCGCCGGATCGAACGCTACCTGCTGCTGGCCCAGCAGAGCCAGGCGCGGCCGGTGATCATTCTTAACAAGGCCGATCTGGCTGACGATGTGGCAGAGGCGGTGGCGATGATCGGCGACATGGCCAACGGCATCCCGGTCCTTGCGATCAGTGCGGCTGACGGCAGGGGCTTCGAGGCGCTTCAGCCGTACCTGGGCGTGGGACAGACAGTGGCGCTCCTCGGCTCGTCAGGCGCGGGCAAGTCGAGCATCGTCAATCGGCTGGTGGGTGAGGCGGTGCTGCCCACACGGTCGGTGAGGGAATCCGACAGCCGCGGGCGCCATGCCAGCGTGCACCGTCAGCTGATTGCCTTGCCGATGGGCGGTCTGGTGATCGACACGCCTGGGATGCGCGAACTGCAGCTGTGGGGCACCGAGCACGGGATCGCCGAGACGTTTGACGACGTCGCGGCGATCGGCGAGCGGTGCCGCTTCCGTGATTGCCGGCATCTGAAGGAGCCCGGGTGCGCCGTCAAGGGCGCGGTCGCCGACGGCACGCTGGATGCGCTGCGGTACGACAGCTTCGTGAAGTTGCAGGACGAACGCGCGGCGCTCGAACGCCGCCTCGACGAACGTGCCCTGCTCGAGCAGAAGCGGGCCAGCAAGGTCATGGGCAGGGCGCTCAAATCGATGCAGAAAGACCGCGGACGTTGAAGGCCGAGTCCCGACCGCCGTTCACCGACCGCGGGCGGCACACGCGCGCCGGCGCCGTATAGGGTGCGAAGGGTCTGGGGGGAGACAATGACAACAGCTCAGCAGGGCGAACCGCTTCTGGTTCGGGATGCCCGCAAGAAGTTCGGTGATGTCGAGGCGCTCGCGGGTGCGTCGCTCGAGGTGCGCCGGGGCGAACTGGTCGGCCTGCTCGGGCCGAACGGCGCCGGCAAGACCACGATGATTCGGGCGATCGCCGGCCGCGTGGCCCTGGACTCGGGGAGCATCCAGTTGTTCGGCCGCACGGTGACTGCGCGCGACCCCCGGCCTGAGATCGGTGTGGTGCCGCAGGAACTCGCCGTCTACAGCCTGCTCACGGCCCGCGAAAATCTTGAGGCCTTCGGCGTGTTGTACGGCGTGCAAGGCGCCGATCTCAAGACCCGCGTCGAGTGGGCGCTCGAGTGGTCCGACTTGAAGGACCGCGCCAAGGAACCGGTGAAGCGGTTCTCAGGCGGAATGAAACGGCGTTTGAACATCGCCATCGGCCTCATGCATTCGCCTGCCATCGTGCTGCTCGACGAGCCGACGGTTGGCGTGGATCCGCAAAGCCGCGAGCGAATCTACGAGATGCTCGCCAGCCTCCAGGCCTCTGGCGTCGGCGTCGTCCTGACCACCCATCACCTGGAAGAAGCCGAGCGCCGCTGTGAGCGCATCGTGATCATCGACCACGGGCGCATCGTGGCGGCGGGGACGCTCGGCGAACTGCTGGCGGCCGCGCGTTCCGGAGGCCGCACGTTGACGATGGTGCTGGAAGGGCCGTGGCCGGCTGGCGTTGCTGTGCCTGAAGGATTCAGTCTGTCGGCCGATCGCCTGACCGTGACCGTCGCGGTGGAGGATGGCGGACGGGGCGTGGCGGCACGCATCGACACGGTGACCGGGCTCGGTGCCAGGGTGCAGGACCTTTCGTTGGCAGGCGCCTCGCTGCAGGACGTCTTTATCGGCCTCACCGGCCGGGAGTTGCGCGAATGATTCTCCTCACGTTCCTTCGCATCCATTGGATCGGCATGAAGCGCGACCGCGTCGTGCAGGCGCTCACGTTCCTGCTGCCGATCATGTTCTTCTCGATCTTCGCCGCGGTCTTCAGCAATCAGTCTGACCCGATGAGCAAAGTGCGCGTCGCGGTGGTGGACGAGGATCAGACCCCGTATTCGCAGCAGCTCATGAAAGCGTTGATGGCGGAAGGGTCGCTCGACGTGCGCGTCACTGCGACACGCGAAGGCGGCAACGGCGCCACGCTCGATCGTCCGGCCGCTGAAGCGCTGGTCCGGAACGGCGATCTGCCTGTGGCCGTGATCCTTCCCAAGGGCATCGGCGCCGCAGGGATGTTTCCAACCGGCGACGCGAATCAGGTTCGCCCCAAGGTATTGCTTCTGGCTGATGTGTCGGACCCCGTGGCGCCGCAAGTGGTGTCAGGGATGCTCCAGAAGGTGGCGTTCACCGCGGCCCCGCAGACCATGGCCGTCGAAGGCATGACGATGTTCGAGAAGTACACGGGGCCCATGACCGACTCGCAGCGAAGCATGGTCGATGCATGGAAGCGGGGGGAAGGACCGGCGATTGCGTCAGGATCCAGCAGTGAGAGCGCCGTGGGCCTTCCGGTGGAAGTGGTCAACGTCATGCAGCCGGAGCAGGGCGACACCTCGATGGTCTCGTTTTACGCGGCCGGCATTGGCGTGATGTTCCTGCTGTTTTCGTGCTCGGGCGCCGGCGGCACGCTCCTCGAGGAAGAGGAGTCGGGCACGCTCGATCGCCTGATTGGGTCTCGCGCTGGGATGGGGGGCGTCCTCTTCGGCAAGTGGGTGTTCCTCATGCTCATGGGGATCTCACAACTCACGGTGATGTTTGCGTGGGGTCAATTGGTGTTTGGCCTCCCTCTGACCAGTCACCTGCCCGGCTTCTTCATCGTCACGCTCTTCACCGCAGCGGCGGCCGCGAGCTTTGGATTGGTGCTCGCCACGGTGAGCCGGTCGCGCGCGCAGTTGTCAGGGTTGTCGACGATCGTTATTCTGGCGATGTCCGCCGTTGGCGGCAGCATGTTTCCCAGGTTTCTGATGAGCGACACGATGCAGCAGTTCGGGTTGGTCACGTTTAATGCGTGGGCGCTCGACGCGTATTTGAAAGTGTTCTGGCGCGAGGTCCCGCTGTGGCAACTCTGGCCCCAGGTGGCGGTGTTGGCCGTGATTACGGGTGTGTTCCTGACGGCCTCACGTCTGCTGGCGCGCCGTTGGGAGACCACGTAGTGAAACGAACGCAAGGGGCGGCGCGGCTGGTCCTCATCGGCGCCGTCTGGGTCTGCGGGCTGATCTGGCCAGGCAGCGCATCGGCGCAGTCGGCCATTCGCGGCCTGAGCGCGGAACAGTTCACGGTCAGCATGTCGTTGCTGCCAGATGGGTCAATCAACGTTCGCGAAACGGTGGCGTTCCGGTTTCGTGAGCGGACGTTCTCGGAAGTGGAGCGCGAGATCCCGCTTCGCCGGCTCGACGGCATCATTGATGTGCGCGCCTACATGGACGGCAAGCCGCTCCCCGAGGGCCGCGACGAAGGCCAGGTGCGTATCCGGACCGGTCGTCGAAGCCTTCGCGTCACCTGGCATTTTCCCGACACGGTTGACCAGACACGGACCTTCACCCTCGAGTACCGGGCCATGGGCGCCCTGGCGATGGGACCCGGCCGCGCCACGCTGGCCTGGATGGTGCTGCCATCGCGACATCGATATCCAATAGACGAAGCGCGGGTGGAATGGCGGGTGCCCGAGTCAGTCAGACGAGTGGAACCGACCCGGCTTGATGACCCCCGCTGGGTCACCGGGGCGCTTCCGGATGGCTGGATGGCCTCGCGGACGGGTGTTGCGGTCAACGAGACGGTCACGATGTCCGACGCGTTTGACCTGACGACCGTCTCGGTGGCGATGCCGGCTTGGCAAACAAATGCGGATCGTTCGCAACAGATGGGCCCGGCGTTTTTCATCGGCGCGGTCATTCTTTTGGTGATGGGCCTCGGCGTTGTCGGTATGACGCTGTTTCGGTACCACCGGCCGCAGATTGATACCGCGACGGTCCTGCCCGCTGACGCCGGCTCGATTCCTCCCGGCCTGGGCACGGCACTGGTCCACCCCTGGGTGGCCGTCGGACCCGCACAACTGCAAGCGACGTTGCTGGATCTGGCGAAGAGAGGGCTTCTGAAGATTCGGGAGGCCGGCGGCGAGGGCGCGAAGAAATCCTACGAGATCGTCATGACGGCGCCCACGGGCCTGCGGCCACACGAGCAGGCGATGGCGGATGCCTTGTGGCCACACCTGAAACAGGGAAGTATCGAGTTGAAGAAAGGGTGGAAGCACCTGCTCGGGGCTCACACTGCGTATCGTCGCGCCGTGTTCACCGAATTGGGCGACCTCGGCTTCCTGGACAAGGAACGTCAGGCCGCGGGTCGGGGCCTTCGAATCGCAGGCCTGTGGGTGACGCTGTTCGGGGTGGTGGGCCTTGTGGTCTTTGGGTTGGTGTTTGGCCACCTGGGCGATGTGCCGCTGCTGGTGCCCGGCGCGGTGCTTGTGTCGGGCGTCGTGTTCCTGATCGTCGGACAGACGATGTCGGTGTTCTCTGTGGGCGGGCTGACTGCCGCGGCGGCGTGGCGCGCGCGCCAGAAAGCGTTGAAGCAGTCGGCGCGTGGAGCGGTGTCTGCCGAAGAGCTGGATCGATGGTTGCCCGCGAGCGCGGGTTTCGGCATGGCACCCGCCATGTTGAAGGCGGCGAAATCGTCCGGGGATCACCCAATCGCCTGGCTTGGAGGCCTGTCGGATCCCTCTGCCGCCCTGATGGTGATCCTCTCGGCGACCTCGGCTGGGTCTCATGGCGGCGTGGCCGGTGGTGGCGGGGCGGCCGGCGGTGGAGCGAGCAGCGCAAGGTAGCGTGTTATACTTTTCCCGTTTTCGGGAAGGACGCGATCCCTGTTGACCGGTTACCTGCCAGTCGTTATTTATCTCGCGCTAATCGTAGGGTTCGCGGCGATTTCCCTGGTCACGGCCTGGCTCCTGCGGCCGTCTCGACCCAACTCCTCATTTTCCAAAGAACAAAATTACGAGTGCGGTGCCGAACCGATCGGTACGGCCTGGGTGCAGTTCCCGGTGGGGTTCTACCTGGTGGCGCTCGTGTTCATCGTGTTTGATGCGCTGGCCGTGTTCCTGTTCCCGTTTGCCCTGGTGCTGCGTGATCTGGGGGTGGGCGCGTTGTGGGCCATGGGCGGGTTTCTCGGAATCCTGACGCTCGGGTGGGTGTACGCGTACCGCGAAGGGATCCTCGAGTGGAAATAAAACGCCCCGTTCCGGTGGTGCCCGCGCCGGTCTGGAAAGACATCAAGGACCTGCAGGAGTGGCAGGAACATCACAAGTCCAGGCCCGAGACCGGCGACAAACATTCATCGCTGTTTGAGTCGCTGACCGATGGCATTCATCGCTTCCCGGGCGGGTTTGTGGTGACGACGCCGGCTGATGCGTTTCTCAACTGGGCCCGCAAGTCGTCGGTGTGGCCGGTGAGCTTCGGGCTGGCGTGCTGCGCCATCGAAATGATGGCGACGTTTGCGTCGCGGTTTGACGTGGAACGGCTGGGAATGGTGCCGTGGGCATCGCCGCGGCACTCCGACCTCATGATTGTATCGGGCACCGTCACCATCAAGATGGCGCCCATGCTGCTGCGCATCTACGATCAGATGCCCGATCCGAAGTGGGCGGTTTCCATGGGATCGTGCGCCAACTCCGGCGGCCCATTCCGGCACGGCTACCACGTGGTCAAGGGTGTGGACCGCGTGATTCCCGTGGACGTGTACGTGCCGGGCTGCCCGCCGCCGCCAGAATCGCTGCTGAACGGCCTGTTGCTGTTGCAGGAGCAAATTTCTCATTTCCGTCGGACCGGCCAGCGCGCGGCTCCGTCACCCAAGGTCGATTAGCCGTGGACGCTGCACAGGCCCGCACTCGTCTTGCCGAAAACCCCGACGCCGTCATCAGCGGCGAAGGCGCGGCCCTCGTGGTGTCGGTGCCCCCGTCACAGTGGGCGATGCTCGCGGAGTTTGCGAAAGACTCCCTCGGCTGCACGTATTTTTCGTTTCTGTCGGCGGTGGACTGGAAGGAAGACGGCCTCGAAGTCATCGTGTGGGTGGACAACCTCGACGCGCCATTTTCCCTGACCATGAAGACCCGTCTGGGCGCGGGCGTCACGAACTGCGCCTCGCTGGCCCTGATTTTCCGCGGCGCCGGCTGGATGGAGCGCGAAGCCTTCGACATGTTCGGGATCGTGTTTGACGGACACCCCGACCTGCGCCGCATCCTGCTCGATGACGACTGGGTGGGGCACCCGTTGCTGAAGTCGTACGCCGTGGACACGCCGTACCCGCCGTATCGCTGAGTTACGCATGGCTTCCGAACACGTCCCCCTCGTCGTCAAGCAAATCGACTACACCGGTGCCGAGCGGCTCACCATGAACATGGGGCCGCAGCATCCGTCGGCGCACGGCGTGTTCCGCGCGATTCTGACGCTTGAGGGCGAAACGGTTGTTGGTGTGGATGCGGTCATCGGGTATCTGCACCGGTGTCATGAAAAACTGGCCGAGACGCTGGCGTACGTCCAGTACCCCTCGATCGCGTCCAAGACCGACTACGTGGCGGCCATGTCGAGCGAACTGGCCTACGTCATGGCAGCCGAACGCCTGGCGAAAATCGACGTGCCGAAACGTGCGCAGTACCTGCGTGTGCTGGTGGGCGAGCTGCAGCGCGTGGCCTCGCACTGCTTGTGGCTGGGCACGTGGTGCATGGACATGGGCGGCGCGCTCGGCGGTGGCGCGACGATCTTCCTGTATTGCATCCGCGAGCGCGAACTTGTGCTCGATCTGTTCGAGTCACTGACCGGCGCCCGGTTGTTGTACGGCTTCCATCAGGTCGGCGGCGTGCGGTACGACATGCCGGAGAATTGGGCCGCCGAGTGCCGGAGCACGGTGGACCTGATTGAAAAGCGCGTCCTCGAATACGAAGAGATGCTCGAGGGCAACGCGTTCTTCATGATGCGCACGAAGGGTGTCGGAGTCATTACGCGTGAACTGGCGCTGGACGTCGGGATCTCGGGGCCGTTGCTGCGGGCCTCTGGTGTGGACTGCGACCTGCGGCGCCTGGCGCCGTATTCGTCGTATGAAGATTTTGAATTCCGCGTGCCGGTGGAAACCGCCGGTGACTGTTACGCGCGATACAAAGTGCGGATGGTCGAGTTCCGTGAATCGATCCGGATCGTGCGCCAGATTCTGGATGGCCTGCCCGAAGGGCCAATATCGTCGCGCCCCGGCGTAAAGGCTGTGGCCCAGGTGCGGGTGCCCAAGGGCGAAATGTATGCGCGCGTTGAGGGGCCCCGCGGCGAAGTGGGGTGTTACCTGGTCGGCGACGGCGGTCCCAGGCCGTACCGGATGAAGTGGCGCGGTGCGTCCTTCTCCAATCTGGCCGTACTGCCGCACATCATTCCCGGACACAGCGTGGCCGACGTCGTGGCCATCATGGGGTCGGTGGACCCCGTCTTCGGCGAGGTGGATCGATGAGTACCTTGCCGCCAGCCGTCCTCGGCCTCGTGGCCGGCGTGGGCATGCTGCTGTTTGTCATCGGTCTCGTGACCTACGTGACGTTGCTCGAGCGCAAGTTTGCGGCCCGCATGCAGTCGCGCATCGGCCCGTATCGCGTTGGCTGGCACGGCATCCTGCAGCCGATCGCCGACGCCGTGAAGCTGATGATGAAGGAAGACATCGTGCCGCGCGAGGCGGACAAGCGCATCTTCAATCTGGCGCCTGTCATCTTTCTTGTGCCGTGCCTGTTGATCTTTGCGACCATCCCGTTCGCGCCCGGCCTGGGCGTAGCCGACCTCAACATCGGCATCCTGTTCTTCCTGGCCGTGTCGTCCATGGAAATTGTCGGCCTGTTCATGGCCGGCTGGAGTTCCAATAACAAATACGCGCTGATCTCCGCGATGCGCGCGGTCAACCAGATCATTTCCTACGACCTGCCGTTCCTGCTCGCCGCGCTGATTCCCGTCATCCTGACCGGGTCGTTGCGCCTGTCGGACATTGCGCTGGCGCAGGATGGCCTGTGGTTCATTGCGTATCCGGTGCTGGGCCAGTTGGGCTTCCTCGCGTTTGTCATCGCCAGCGTCGCCGCCGAGAACCGTGTGCCGTTCGACATTCTCGAGGCAGAATCTGAACTCGTCGCCGGATTCCGGGTGGAGTACTCGGGCATGAAGTTCGCGCTGATTCAGCTCGGCGAATATGCCCACGTGCTGGGCACATCCTTCCTCGGCGCCTTGCTGTTTCTGGGCGCGTGGGCCGGTCCCGGACCCGAGTGGCTCGGGCCCGTGTGGTTCCTGCTCAAGGCCCTGGCCATGTTCATGCTGATCACCTGGATCCGGTGGAGCTTCATCCGCATCCGCGTGGACCAGATCCTGCAAATTTCCTGGAAGCTGTTACTGCCCCTGACGATGCTGCTCGTGATTGTGACGTCCATCGTCGTTGTCTGGAGGAGTGGGCCCGGTGTCTGAGACAAAGCCCGGCTTCCTTCGTGAGACGGCACAGCTGGCCGGAGCGGTCTACCGCGCGATGCGGGTGACCTTCATCAATCTGCTGCGCAAGCCGGTGACGGTGCATTATCCCGACCGGCCGCGTGTGTATCCCGACCGGTACCGCGGACTGCTCGCGTTGACGTATCACCCGGAAACCGGTGAGGAAAACTGCATCGGGTGCCGGCTGTGCGAATTTGTGTGTCCGCCGCAGGTGATTCAGGTGGAGATGCTGAAGGCGGAAGGCCGCAACTATGCGAAGGCCTTCACGCTGGAGCTGTACGCCTGCGAATTCTGCGAGTTGTGCGTGCAGGTCTGTCCGACCGACGCGATCATCATGATGAAGTCGTTCGATATGGCCACGGCCGATCGGCGCGAGCTGCTGCTCGACAAGGACCGCCTGCACCAAATCGGCGAGCAGTTCGAGCCCTCGTGGGCCACCGGCAACCGGTTGCGCGATATGCAGGCGCCCCCGAAGAAGCCGGTCGCTGAGAAAGCGGCGACTCCAGCAGCCGGCGCGGGAGGGGAGTCATGACGCTGGAAGTGGTGGCGTTCTGGGTGCTCGCCGTCCTGCTGGTGGGATCGGCACTGGCGGTGGTGCTGACCAAGAACCTGTTTCATTCGGTGCTGTGGCTCGCGCTCGCGCTGACGGGCACCGCCGGCATCTTCCTGATGCTCGAGGCCGAGTTCCTCGCAGGTGTGCAGATTCTGCTGTACGCCGGTGGCGTGGTGACGGTCGTGGTGTTTGCCATCGTGGTGACGGAACGCCTGGTCGGCACGCGCCTGGCGCACACCAGCCGGCGTTTGCTGGCAGGCGGAGCGGTGGCGGCGGTGTTCCTCGGCGTGATGCTGGACATCCTGGCTCGCGCGCCGCTCGCGCCCGTGATGATTCCCATGGGAGCCGACCCCACCAAACTCATCGGCATGGCGCTGATGACCCGGTTCCTGTTGCCATTTGAACTTTTGGCGGTCCTGTTGCTGGTGTCGTTGCTGGCGGCGAGTTATCTCGCAAGGCCGGAGGAATAGCCATGGGACTGTCTGCCTATCTGGCGCTTGCCGCGGTCATTTTCTCCATTGGGCTCTTCGGCGTGATGACGCGCCGGAATACCGTGGGCATCCTGCTGGGCATCGAACTGATGCTCAATGCCGTCAACATCAATCTGGTGGCGTTCAGCCGGTTTCACGGTGACGTCACCGGCATGGTGCTGACCGTGTTTGCGATTTGCATCACGGTGGCCGAGGTCGCGCTCGGCCTCGCGATTGTCATTCTGTTGTTCCGCACGCGTCGTACGGCGATGGCCGACCACGTGGACTGGTTGAAGGGATGATGCTCACAGTTCTGCTGACGCCCATCACGGTCTTCCTGCTGCTCGCGCTGGTCGCTCCACTCCGGCGGTCGGGCCGGCCGGCGGCCTTCATTTCGATACTCGGTGCGCTGGGCACGTTTGGCGCAGCCGTGCAGACATGGTTCCTCGTCGATCGGCTCGATGCGCCCATTCAGCGTGTGTGGACGTGGCTGCCCGACTCGCAGGGGGCGTTGGCCACCGTCGGGTATCTCGCGGATGAACAGTCCGCGATCATGATCCTGCTGGTGTCGCTGGTCTCGCTCCTGGTGCAGATCTACTCGCTCGGATATCTGAGCGATGAACCAGCGCCCGCCATCGGCCGCTACTACGTCTACCAGTCGCTGTTCGCGTTTTCGATGCTCGGCCTGGTGCTGGCGCCCAATCTGGTGCAGCTCTTCGTCTGCTGGGAACTGGTCGGACTCTGTTCCTATCTGCTGATCGGCTTCTGGTACAAGAAGCCGTCCGCCGCGCGCGCTGCCGTGAAAGCGTTCTGGACCACCAAAGCCGGTGACGTGGGCCTGCTCATCGGGATCGTGCTGCTGTGGCGGCACACCGGGACCTTCGACTTTGCTGAACTCCAGCAGATGGTGGGCGCCGGTCTGGTGGGCGTGGACGGCCTGGCCCTGATCACGTTCTGCATCTACCTCGGCGCAGCAGGCAAGTCCGCGCAGTTCCCGTTGCACATCTGGTTGCCCGACGCGATGGAAGGGCCCACACCAGTCTCGGCCCTGATTCACGCCGCCACCATGGTCACCGCCGGTGTGTATCTGCTGGTGCGGATGGCGTTCCTGTTTGCGCTCACGCCTGATGTGTTGTTGCTCGTGGCCTGGGTCGGCGCCGGCACCGCGCTGATGGCTGCCATCCTTGCGTGCGCACAGAACGACATCAAGCGTGTGCTCGCGTATTCCACGGTGTCGCAGCTGGGCTACATGATGACGGCCATTGGCGCCGGATTCGCCTCGGCCGGCTTCTTCCATCTGCTCACGCACGGTGTGTTCAAGGCGCTGTTGTTCCTGGGCGCCGGCGCGGTGATTCACGCGGTGGGCACCAACGACATCACGCACATGGGCGGACTGGCGCGACGCATGCCACAGACGATGATCGTGTTCCTCGTCGGCACCCTGTCGCTCGCGGGTGTGCCGCTGTTTGCCGGCTTCCTCTCGAAGGAAGAGATCCTGGCGGGCGTCTGGGCCGGCGGCTTGACCGGCCCGTTCGTCATGCTGCTCATCGGCGCATTCCTCACCGCCTTCTACATGTTCCGTGTCGTGTTCCTGACCTTCTTCGGCAAGCCGGCGCATGCCAACGGCCACGGGAACGGCCATGCGCCTCACGACGCACCGATGACAATGGGATTGCCGTTGTGGGTGCTGGCCCTGGCGTCGATGACCATCGGCATCTATTTCATGCTGCATCACCCGGAAGAAGCGGTGGAGGCTCCTGCGTGGCTGGCGCCGGTGGCGACGGGTGTGGCACTGAGTGGCATCGCACTCGCATGGGCGACCTTCCAGCGGCAGATCATCAACGCCGAGTCGTTGGCGCGTATGACAGGGCCGCTGCGCACTGCGGCCGCCCATGGCTTCTGGGTGGACGAGGCGTTTGTGGCGGTCTATCGGGGCATCCTGATGACGCTGGCCGCACTGGTCGGATGGGTGGACCGGTACATCGTGGATGGCGTGCTGAACGTGATCAGCGCCTGGACGGTGTCGGGTGGTGACGGCCTGCGCCGCATCCAGACCGGCAAGGTACAGGACTATGTGCTGGCCGTGGGCGCGGGTGTGGTGGCGATCATCTGGTGGTTGAGGGGGACGATGTGACCGGCTGGCCAGTCCTTTCGATCCTCACCTGGGCGCCGTTTGCGAGCGCCCTGCTGATCATGGGCTTCGGGCGGTCGCGCCCGGGCTTTGTGCGGTGGACCGCGTTGCTCGGTACGGCCGTGTCGATGGTCTGCGCGTTGTGGCTCTACGCCAACTACGATTTGGCCGCGGCGGGATTCCAATTCTACGAGGAGTTGCCGCTGGTGCCGTCCATGGGGATCACCTACCAGCTCGCCATCGACGGGATGAGCCTGGTGATGGTGTTGCTGACGGCGATCATCATCCTGGCAGGCGTCTTCGCTTCGTGGACGGTCAAGACCCGCGATCAGGAGTTCTATGCGCTGCTGCTGCTCCTGGTGACGGGCGTCTTCGGCGTGTTCGTCTCGCTCGACCTGTTCGTCTTTTTCCTGTTTTACGAAATCGCCGTATTGCCGATGTACCTGCTGATCGGCATCTGGGGATCGAGCGGGGAAGTGCGTCCGCAGGGGGTGTTCGGCTGGGCGTTCGGCCGCACCGGCGTGGGCACCAAGGAATACGCGGCGATGAAGCTCACGCTGTACCTGCTCTTTGGGTCGGCGTTCATTCTGGTGGGCATGCTGGCGTTGTATGTGGCCGCCGGTTCCACGTCATTCTCACTGCTCGCCCTCGAAGCCGTGGAGTTCGACCCCGGGCTTCAGTCGTGGGTGTTCCTGGCGTTTTACATCGGGTTCGGCATCCTGGCGGCCATCTTCCCCTTCCATACATGGTCGCCGGACGGCCATGCGTCGGCGCCGACCGCGGTTTCAATGCTGCACGCCGGCGTGTTGATGAAGCTTGGCGCCTACGGCGTGGTGCGCCTGGGCATGGGACTGCTCCCGGAGGCCACGCAACAGTGGGCCTGGCTTGTGGGCACCATCGCCTGCATCAACATCGTCTACGGCGCGCTGAGCGCCATGGCGCAGAAAGACCTGAAGTACGTCATCGCGTATTCGTCGGTCTCGCACATGGGCATCGTGATGCTGGGCGCGGCCACACTCACCGAGAGCGGGTTGAACGGCGCGGTCTTTCAGATGTTCGCGCACGGCATCATGACCGGCCTGTTCTTCGCGCTGGTCGGGCTCGTCTACGAAAAAGCGCACTCGCGCGACATCTTCAGCATGGGCGGTTTTGCCACCATGATGCCGGGCATTGCCGTGGCCTTCACGATTGGTGGCCTGTCGTCGCTGGGGCTGCCCGCGACGGCCGGTTTCGTCGCAGAGTTCCTGACGTTCCTGGGGGCGTGGTCGTCGGCCCATTCCTGGTGGTTGTTCCCGGCCGTGATTGGCGCGTTCCTGACGTCGCTGTATGTCCTGCGCGTCGTGCGCGCGATCTTCTGGGGCCCGAAGAGCACCAATCCGCATTTCCAGAACCTGCCAGACGCACAGGGCACCGAATGGGTGGCCATTGTGATTCTGGTGGGCGCGCTGGTGTTGTTTGGCGTGTTGCCGGGTCTGGCGCTGACACCGATTGACGTCAGCACCGTGCCGTTGCTGATGCGCCTGGGGGTGCTGTGATGGGAGGACACGCGATGGATCCTTCCTGGCCCCTCATGATTGAAGGCTGGCTGTTCGCGCTGTTGCTGGTGGTGTTTGTCCTCGGCCTCCTCAGGCGGCAGGCAAACGATGCATTGGCGGGGTGGATCACGCTGGCAGGCCTGGTGGGCATTTCTGTGGCCGCCTGGAATGCGGAGCCCGGTCGGGTGGCGCTTGAAGGCACGTTTGTGCTCGACGAGTTGTCGCTGTTTGGCAAGCGCCTGTTCCTGGTGGCCAGTGTGCTGAGTGTGCTGGCCACGCAGGCGATGACCCACGCGTCGTTCCGGAGGCGCGGCACCGAGTACTACGTGGCGTTCCTCGCGTCGCTGCTGGGGATGCTCGTGCTGGCATCCGCGCGCGACCTGATCGTGTTGTTTGTCGCGTTTGAGTTGATGTCGATTCCGCTGTATTTCCTGACGGGGTTCCTGAAAGGCGACAAGGCCGCGCCTGAAGGCGCGATGAAGTTCTTCCTCGTCGGCAGCATCTCGTCGGCGGTCATTCTGTACGGACTGTCGTTTGTGTATGGCGCGGCCGGCACCACTGATATGTCAGCCATCCCGCCACTGGTGGCGACGGCGAATCCGCTGATGTTGCTCGGGCTCGCGCTGATGCTGGGCGGCCTCGGGTTCAAGATTGCAGCGGTGCCATTCCATATGTGGGTGCCCGACACCTACGAGGCCGCGAACACGCCGTTCGTCGCGTGGATATCCATCGCGCCGAAGACGGCCGGGTTCCTCGCCATCTTCCGCCTCTATGTGGAAGGTGTGGGCGAGGGGGCAGTCCTCTGGGTGCCGATCGTGTCTGTGCTGGCCGGAGTGACCATCGTTGCCGGCAACCTGATGGCCATTCCGCAGTCCAACATCAAGCGGCTGCTCGCGTACTCCGGCGTGGCGCACATCGGATATCTGCTGCTGGGCCTGGCTGCCATGTCGGTGTCGGGCGTGGGGATGGTGCTGTTTTATCTGGTGGCGTACCTCTTCGGCAACATGGGTGCATTTTTCGTGGTGCAGGCCGTGGCGGCGTCGGAGGGCAGCGACGAGATTGAGAAGTACCAGGGTCTGGCGCGCCGGTCGCCGGTGTTGGCGCTGAGCCTGTTGCTCTTCCTGTTGTCGCTGGGCGGCATCCCGTTCATGGCCGGGTTCTGGGCCAAGCTCTTCATCTTCTGGGCCGTGGTGGAGCAGGGGATGTACTGGCTCGCGTTTCTGGGTGCCGTACTCACGGTGGTGGCGCTCTACTACTACCTGGTGGTGGCGCGGCGGATGTACATCGAGGCGCCCACGAACCCTGCGCCCATTCCCGTTCCCGCGGTGCTGATGGTGGCCATCGGCGGATGTGTGGCCGGCATTCTCATCATGGGCGTCTATCCAGAGCCGTGGGTGCGCGCGTTCATGCGCGTGGCGATGACGCTCTTTTCGACCATCTGAATGGTCAGCGCTCGACACAGTTGTCGGTGACGGACGATTTCGGTCGGCCGTCACGGGATTGGTGATCGAAAGAAGTGTGCGTCGCCTGCTGAGCGTTAAGGCACATGTCTTGCAGAGTCTTTGGAGACTCAGAGTAGGAGCCCGCGTTATGAAGGCATCATCGGTCGTCGTTTGTTCCCTTGCCGCTGCAGTGATACTTGCGGCGGTGCCCGATTCGCGGCTCGAAGCACAGGGCCAGAGTGGAGCTCAGGGCCCGCCCGAGTGGGTGGCGGCCCTGCGGCACGACACGTCGAGGCCGTTGCGGGACACCCTGCCGACGCCTTCGGTGAGCACTCGCCAGGATTTCAGGGTGAAGCAGGCTCCGCCGACGCCACAGGCCAACGAGTCCGATCAGGTGGTGCAGCGTTTCCAGACGTCGGCGCTGGCGTCCACGCCAGGCATCGGCTTCGACGGTGTGGGAGAAGGTAATTCACAGTTTGCCTACAACGTGAATTCCGCTCCACCCGATACCACGGGTGAGGCGGGCCTGACGCAGTATGTGCAGTGGGTCAATTCATCCTTCGCCGTGTTCGACAAGGCCACAGGGACCAAGCTGTACGGGCCGGCCGGCGGGAACACCATCTGGGCGGGGTTTGGCGGCGATTGTGAGACGCGGAATGACGGCGACCCGATCGTCCAGTACGATCAGTTGGCGGACCGATGGGTCATGACGCAGTTTTCACTGCGTTCCGGCGGCTACCTGCAGTGTGTGGCGGTGTCGCAGACGTCAGACGCGCTGGGCGCCTGGCATAGATACGCCTTTCCGTATACCCAGTTTCCTGACTATCCGAAGCTCGCGGTGTGGCCAGATGGCTACTACATCACCTTCAACATGTTTGGAGCGACTGGTTCCTCGTTTACCGGCGGGCGCGTGTGCGCCTACGATCGCGCGAAGATGCTGGTCGGCCAGCCCGCCACCCAGATTTGTTACCAGAACACGTCTTACCCATCACCGCTGCCTTCGGATCTGGAAGGGAAGGCGCTGCCGCCTGCCGGCACACCCAACTACGTGTTGAGCAGGGGCGGCAGTACGTCCCTGAACCTGTATCGATTCAAGCCGGACTTCGCGACGCCAGGGAATTCAACGTTTACCGGTCCGACGGTGATCTCCGTCAGTGGGTACACGACGGCCACCACGGGCGTTCCGCAGGCCAATACGAGCCAGAGGCTCGACACACTTGGCGACCGCCTGATGTACCGGCTGAGCTATCGGAATCTCGGAGCCCGCCAGTCTCTCCTGGTGAATCACTCGGTGGCGGTCGGTGTCTCACCAAACATTGTCACCGGCATCCGCTGGTATGAGCTGGACATCACGAACAACGCGCCAAGCGTCCGTCAACAGTCGACTTTTTCTCCAGACACTTTGCACCGCTGGATGGGGAGCATCGCCATGGACCAGGTCGGCAACATCGCACTCGGGTATTCAACGAGCAGTGCGACGACAAGGCCATCAATTATGTTCGCGGGGCGCGAAACCATCGATCCCTTGAACACGCTCAGTGTAGACAATACCCTCAAGGTCGGTGGCGGTTCGCAGACCACGGGACTGTCTCGCTGGGGCGATTACAGCACCATGGCCGTTGACCCGGTGGATGATTGCACATTCTGGTTCACGAGCGAATACCTTCAGACCAACGGTACGTTCAACTGGAGCACGCGCGTAGGGTCATTCAAGTTTTCATCGTGCTCCGGCTCAGGGGAGCCGCCCGCACCGTCGTTTGCGTTGTCAGCCACACCGTCGAGTCGCAGCATTGTTCAGGGCCAGTCCACGACGTTTAACGCCACGGTCACCGGCCTGAACAGCTACATTGGTGGGGGAACGTTCACTGTGACGGGGCTCCCGTCATTCGCCACCGGGACTTTCGTGCCGCCAAGCTACAGCGGTGGGGCAGGCACATCCACGCTCACAGTCACGACGGCGACCAACACGCCGGCGGGCTCCTACCCGTTGACGATCGCGGCGACGGACGCACCCAATGCGCTGGTGCAGTCCACGATCGTCACGCTGACGGTGAGCCCGATTCCGGTGCCCGATTTCACGGTTGCAGCATCGCCTGCCAGCCGCACGGTCAAGCGCGGCAGGTCCACCACATACGGCGTCACCGTGACGCCCTCTGGCGGCTTCAGTGAGACCGTCGCGTTCAGCGTCACGGGATGCCCCTCGGGGTCGTCGTGCGTATTTTCGCCGGGGAACGTGACCGGCGGAGGTACGTCGACACTGACCGTGGTGACGAGCTCATCAACACCCCGCACGACCTACACACTCGGAATCACGGGGGCCAGCATCTCCAGGACGCGCAATGCCACGGTGTCGCTGAAGGTGCAGTAGAGGGTTGCTCAGGACGGCGCGACGCCGCCTTTGTCCTTTTGCCGTCTGGGTTCCTGATCGTAGCCGGCGCCTGGGCCGGTGCGATCGCCCACCTGTTCGTCTGTGGCGCCGATGCGGTCGTCACTTTCCTGACCGATCACCGGCTCGGGCTCTGGTTTCCTGGTTGACGGCTTGATGTCATCGGGAACGGGGGTGTGCTTCGCCATAACCACAGTCTGACGGGTGGGCTCCGCCTGTGATGTCTCGTCTTGCACGGTGGTCATCGCCCGCGAGGTGACAGGATCACAATCAGGAGAACAACTGATGAAGATGATGAAACCTGCCGGTTGGGCGGGCGTGCTTGGCGTGTTTCTCGGCGTGACCGTCCATGGAGGCGTTCAAGACCGATCGGACGTGCCGGACGTGATGACCAAGACCATCACGGAGCAGCTCGACGACGAGATCCCTGGCTGGACCATGGTCAGCGCTCCCGCGTGTGGCCCTGCCGGGCCGGCCAGCGCTGATATTGACTCCGACAAATCACTGGACGTGGCAATGGTCGTGAACACCCCTGGAGGTGAGGCGCGCATCGTTGTGGTGTTGCCGCGCGTGGTCGGCGGGGCAGTGGTGCACGACCTGGGACCATTGGCCGCTGTGTCGGGCGCGACCCACGTGGTGGTGGTGCCATTGGGCACCGCGGTCCGGGACCCAGGTGCGATGTTCGATGACTATCTCTCCGGACCGACGTTTGCAGCGGCGTCCTGTGAGAAGGCTCTGACGGCGTTTCCCTGGGCGGGCACGGGTTTTCGGCAGCGTCCCCTGAGGTAGTCAGCGCGTCTTGGTCACCACCGTTGCCAGCAGATAACCGTGGCGGCGCACGGCGGGCACCCGCGCATCGAGTTGCACGAAGGGCCACACCAGCGCGCCGGTGATCGCCGACAGCGGCCGGCACCACGAGTGGCAGGCAAGGTCCAGCATCCTCAGCCACCCGGGGATGAAGAGGATTGAGGTCTCGGCGACGACGGTGAAACCCGCGCGTTCGAGCATGGTCCGGAGCTTGCGCCGCGAATAGGATTTTTCGTAACCATAGGCATAAAGCCCCAGCCACTGCATGACCGTGGCCAGCGCCGGCCGCAGAAACGGGTCGTGGCGATTCGGCACACCGATGATGGCGCGCCCACCCGGCTTGAGGACGCGGGCCATCTCCGCCACCGCGCGCTCGGTGGCATCGAAGTGTTCGATCGTGCCCATCGAATAGACCGCATCAAAACTATCGTCCTTGAAGGGAATGTCCCGCACATCGCCGGCGACACCTTGCAGGGGCCGGGCGTTAGGCTGGCCCGCGAAGGCGGCGCGTGCCTGCCGGACGGTGGGTTCGGAGATGTCGATGCCGAAGGCACGCGCACCCTGCTGGGCGGCCCACAAGAGAATGCGGGTGTTCTTGGCCTCATCCCACAAGTCGGTTTTGAGAATCGTCAGCCCCTCAAGCGCAGGGAAATGCTCGGTGAAGAGCCGTTCTTCATTTTGCGCGTAGTAGCGCGTGGACGCGGCGCCGCCGAGGTCGGGAAAACCCTTGCCAACTCCTTCCCAGAAGTTCTGGTATTTGCGTGCTCGGGTGGTCATGGCTGTTCACTCCTGACGGTCCAACTCCAGGTGCTCAGCGCAAACGAGAGCGCACGCGTGTCGCCGTTGGTCACAAGGCCGGTCGTCATCGTTGGGCCCTGAGTGGCGTGAAAGGCCACTTGGTGGCTGCCGGAAGGGATGGTCAGCGGACCGATGTCGTAAATGCGCCGAGCGGGCTCCACCTGAAACGAGTACACCGGCCGTCCATCGACGCGCACTTCAAAGGGGCGCTCATGGTGAAACGCCGATAGCTCAAGACTCAGCGTGGCAACAATCGGCCCCGCGCTCCTGTTCACCACTGTCCACGCGGCCTGGGCGCCCATCCATCGCCAGGAGCGATCACCGTCACGCTCACGCGGGAAGAACCCGGTCATTTCGGCTGTGTAAATCGCTGGCACTGCAGCTGTGACCTTGAGCACCAGGCCGTCCTTCAGCCTGGCAGCCACCGCAGTGCCTTCAGGGGCCCGTCCCGAACCGAACGCGGCCGCGTCGTCCGAACCGCGCCGGATCAGGAGATGCGTGAAGCCCTCCGCGGCCAGTTTGTGAGCCACGTGGGATTCTCCGCAGTCACTGAACGGTCCACCGAGGAGCCTGACCCGATGTCCCGTCAGCCAAGGCACCGACGCCGAGGGCAACGAGTAGGGGCACGCAGTCGAGCACCTGCATGGGGCCGGGCTGGTCCATCACCCAGCGATGCGCCGTCGTCGGCATCACGTCGCGCCAAAGAGCAGACGGCCTCACCGCGTACTCCGCCGCCCCGAGGGCCAGCAGCAGCGCACACAGCGCCCTGGCGCCTGCCCATTTGGAGGAGACGAGCACCGTGACGCCAAGGCCGGCCAGCAGCGCCACCATCAGTTGCACGACGCTGCCGAATCGCGCGTATGCGCGGAACATCGGCGCCAGTTCGTACAACCACGCGGATGGTCGAAGCATGGGAAACCCGCCATCACTCTGCTCGGGCGACAGCGAGCACAGCAGCGCGGTGAACGCGACGACGACGAGGACCGGGACCCAGCGCGTGGATTCGATGCGCCGACCCCTGATCAGCCACCAGGCGATGGCGACAAGGCCAAGCGCAACGAAGCCCCATCCCAGGCTGACCTGTTGCTCAAGGAGTCCCTCGCGAACGCCGGCTGCGTGCCAGAAGCGAAAGACGGATTGCGTGAGCAACGGGTGTTCGATGGGAGGGACAAGATAGCTCACCCACTTCGCGCTGTAGTGAGAGAGGTCGGCCTTCGGAAAGGCAAAGGCGCTACGATTCGTCACGACCTCGCCGGCTGTGAAGGACACATACGCCAGGCCCGCTGCGGCGATGGCGGTCAGCGTTCCGGCGGTTATAGCCAGTCGACGCAGCGGTTGCGGGTGGGTGCGCAGGCCAACAAGCCAGTATGCGAGCAGGGCCACCGGTGTGATCACGGCGGCAATGAAACCCGAGTAGAAATTTGAGAGCGTCACGGTTGCCGTTGCTGCGGCGAGCCAGGCGATGGCCCACGGTGTGGGTCGATCCACGCACCGCCACAACGCCAGTAGGTAGAAGGGCAGCCACTGCGTTTGTGCGATGTGCGGATGGTAGGCCGCCTGCGCCAGATGGAAGGGGGAGAAGGCGAAGACCACCGCCGCGACGGCAGCGCCCGCTGGTGCGAGGCAGAGATGGCGCGCCAGCAGGTACGCAAAGGCCGCCGAGAGTGGGAAGGTGAGGAGGACGAGCCAGTTGTAGGCGGCAACCGGGCCCGCGACTCCGAGCGATCAATGCACCTGGAATATCAGTGAGGGGCTGGGCGTAGATGCCATTACCGAGCGGACGCTCGAACTGTGCCATCACGGTGAATGGATCGTGATGCCGGCCGACAATCTCCATGCCGAAGATGCGGTCGGACGGCGCGCGCAGCACCGGCCAGGCCATGACCACGGTGATAACCGTGGCGACAGCGACGATGATTGCAACTTCAGCGACGCGTCTGGACACTGGCGACCACCGCGGCCATCACCAACACCGGACCGGCCACGGCCCAGGCGCGGATTGCCGGCACCCACGTCACCAGGTCTGGTGGCGCGGCCATGACGTGCAGAGCGAAGAGACCGGCGGCGTGGGACACTGCGAGCACCACGAGTCCTCCGAGCGGCCGCCGCCAGTGGACTGTCGTCAGTGCCGCCACCCACAGGGCCAGGTAGAGTCCGATCTGAAAGCCCGGCAGGAACATCAGGGCGCCTTGCGGGCCTTCACTGAGCGCTGCCGATGGGAACGCCACAAGCCGAGTGTAGACCGGCGCCAGCACCAGCACAGAAAGCGTACCGGCCATGATGCCGGCCGCGGCGTATCGGAAGGCGCCGTCGCGCTTGTGGCGCCAATGTGCGGCCACTCCCACGACCACGGCGCCAAGGAGCAACTGATAAAACGCGTGCACCAGGAACTCCGGCGACGCAATGATGGTGGCGGGCACGGCCACGACGAGCAGCCGCAGGATGCCCAGCAGGATAAACAGTGGAATCGCGGCCAGCAGGCCAAGGGTGAGCCGGCGCCAGCTCGGAGCATACGCACACACGGCCGCGATGTAGACAGGGATGAGCGGCGTGGAAATGCACTCGTGTGTGACGAGAAACCCACCGCGGAGCGTCCACAGAACATTCGCTGCGGCGTGAGCGGTGGCGCCCGACGCGCTCAGAATCAGTGCCGCTGATTGGGCGATGAAGCCAGTCAGTGCCGCGGTCGCATCGCTGCTTGTGTAGAGCGGCGAGACGGCCGCAAAGGTCAACAGGAACAGGCCGGTGAGAAGCACAAATGTGCGCGTGGGGTGCGCGACGGCAGGCAGCGTCGTGTGGCGGTCGGCGACTCGCATCCAGATAAATATGTAACCGGCAATCGAAATTGTCAGAAGCGCCGGCCACGCGTGGACGTGCAGCGCCGTGAACCAGGCTGGTGAGCCGGCTGCCCAGCCCAGGGTACCGATTCGCGCTGTATTAAGGATCAGGATGAGGGTGACACCGGCCAACATGCCTGCCAGCCGGGAGCGCCACGCCGCAGGGTAGGCCACGATCGCCGCCAGACACAGTGCCAGAGCATCCGAACCGCTGCAGGCGAGCGTCACCGCCACGGGTGCCGCGGGTGCGCCAAGCAGCCACACCGCGGCGTCGGCCTGCGCGCGCGTCATCGGCAGCAGAATGTGCGTCTCGGTCCATGGCAGACGCAGCAGGGCGAAGAGGCCAAGGCTGGCCGCGATGGCCCGGGCCACAAACCTGCCGGCGTCTGTCGAGCCGACGAACCGTCTAGGCTGAGGCAGCAGCTCGGCGGTGGCCGTCGGCACGCGGGACCTCCTGAATCGACACGCTCGCTGCTCCCAGAGCGCGTGCCATTTCGGCGATGGCCCCACGGCTGTCGAGTCGTGCCGAGCACGAGAAAATGTCGAGATGCGCCGTCCCACTCTCGGGCCATGAGTGCAGCACCGCGTGTGACTCCGCGAGAATCAGCACCGACGTGAGACCGTTGTCGGGAAAATGATGCGATGCGGTTTGCACTATCGTGGCTCCCGCTTTCGTCAGTGCGCTGACGAAAGTGATTGTTGCCGCCGACGCTACCGAACGGGATCGTCGCGGCGGCGTATAACCAGGTGATCACGGGCAGCGGAGGCACCGCGCCGTACGCCTTCGGTGTGTCGAGCGGCGTGCTGCCAGCGGGTACCACGCTGTCCGCCGCCGGCGTCCTGGCCGGAACGCCCACGGCTGCCGCGACCTCGATAGCGACCATCCGCGGCACCGACGCCAACGGCTGTTTCGCCGAGGTGGTGTATACGATCGTCATCGCGCCGGCCGTACCGCCACCGCCTGTGTGTCCGGTGATCACATTGTTGCCGCCGACGCTGCCGAACGGCATCGTCGCGGTGGCGTATAACCAGGCGATCACGGGCAGCGGAGGCACCGCGCCCTACACCTTCGGTGTGACGAGCGGCGTGTTGCCGACGGGCCTGACGCTGACCGGCACCGGCGTGTTGTCGGGCACGCCGACGACTGCGGCCACCTCCACCGTCACGATTCGCGGCACCGACGCCAACGGCTGCTTCGCGGAGGTGGTGTTGACGATCGTGATCGCACCGGCCGTACCGCCGCCGCCCGTGTGTCCGGTGATCACGTTGTCGCCGCCGACGCTACCGAACGGCATCGTCGGGGTGGGGTATAGCCAGACGATTACCGGCAACGGTGGCACCGCGCCGTACACCTTCGGCGTGACGAGCGGTGCGCTGCCGGCGGGACTGACTCTGACTTCGGCGGGCGTGTTGTCGGGGACACCGACGACCGTCGGTACCACGTCCGTGACGATTCGTGGGACGGACGCCAATGGCTGTTTCGCCGAAGTGGTCTACACGATGATCGAGCTACCTGCAGAGGTGCCTCCGTGTCTGGTGCCGATCACATTTGACCCGGCGACGTTTGGCCCGATCACCGCGGGGGTCTTTTTCAGTCAGGCGTTTATTGGCAGCCTGGGGACACCTGCGTATGTGTTTACGGTCGTATCAGGCGCCCTGCCCACGGGCATGACGCTCTCTCCGGCTGGTGTGCTCTCGGGCACTCCCACGTCCGCAGGCGACTACACATTCACCATTGGCGCGACCGATGCCTTGTTGTGCGTGTTTGAGCGCTCGTACACAGCAACGGTTATCGTCGCGGTGCCGACGCTGCCGCAGATCTTCATGGTGCTGCTGGCTGTGGGGCTGATCGGCCTGGGATATGTGCGGCTCCGCCGGAACTCGACGCATCGTCTCGCATAGCGGAAGCCTCTCAGCGGCGCGCTGAGACTTCGAACGATATCGGGGCGATCGCCTCGGCCTTGCCGCCGTTGACCACTTCTACGCCCAGCGAGTAGTGGCCGGGCGCCAGTCCAGTCAGCGGCAGGTCGATTACCGTTCCGTGGACGCTCGTCCCGAGGGCGTTGCCAGACTTCGCCAGGGTGGCCGGGCTGTTGAATACGACGGTTCCATCCGGGCGGCGGACCGTCACGATCACCGCGGCCGGCGGCCCCTGCTTCGGCAGGGGGCCACGGAACGGCACGTAGACAGCTAACCGCTGATCGGCACTGAAACGTCGAGATGCCGTTGGCACCGCGGTGAGCAGGGACTTCATCACCGGATACTCGCCGGTGGTCGGCACGCTGTCACCGTAGACGCCGACGACAATTCCCGCCGGAGCCAGGCGATCCTCCGCAGCAGTCAAATCGAGATCGAGAACGGCGGAGCCCGCGGTTCCACCACCTGACTCGATCGCGCCCACCCGTATCTGGTAACTCTGGTTCGGGAGAGGGATTTCCATGACGTAGCGCAGTCCGTCCGACACCGCGGCGCGCGCGGTCTTTGGGAGTCGGAGCGTGCCGGTTGAAGATCTCCCGGCTCGAATGTTTCCGTCCGAATCAATAGCGACAAACCCCACTTCGATTTCGTTCCGAATGGAGTCGCCCTCCTCAATGAAACGAAAGCCGGACGACTGCAATTCGACAACGACGGAAACAACATGGTCCTGACCGCGGAGCCCGATCGGGGTGCCCACGACTTGCATCCCCAGACCGGAGACTGGCAGGGCACTGACCAGAAGCGCCTGCATCCAGGGGCTCGCGCCTTTGAGATTCAGACCGGCCGGCGGAGCACTCGCTGATGCGGCTGCGGGGCCCACTGGAAAGTAACCCGGCCTCGCGGATACAGACACGCCAGGGCGGCCTACCTGAACAGAGATTTTTCGGTATCGTTCATTGACGGCCGCATTCTTCGGAGAGTATCCAAGGACGTAATAGGTGCTGTTCGCGTCGGCGATCCGATTGAAGCCGCGATCGAAATCCGTGGAATTGACCACGGCAAAGCCGCCAGTCTGGTCTGCGAAGTTCCGCAAGACTCCCTGGCTGCGTTGCACCTCCTGCTGAATGTCCCTGGTCGGCGGAGGAGTCGCGGTGTTACCGGAGCGGCCCGGGCTCGCAGGCGGCCCGGCGGCCCGCATCATGTCGTCTTCGCCAATGCTCGTTCCACGCGGATTTACCGTGTAGAGCGACACATTGCTCTTCCTGGCGGAGTCGTACATGGCCCGCTGCGACAACAAGAGGTCTGCCGCGTAACTCGATGCTTGGCTTGACGCGCTCTGTTGGGCTCCGCCGTTTGCGGCGGTCGTCCCAATCATGTCGGTCATGTCGAGTTCGATGCCTTCCGAAAACAGAATAATCGACCGTCGCCGACCGGGCACCACGCCAAAGCTGTTGGAGATCGTACGAATGCTGTCGAACAAGGTGCGGGCATCGGCGGCCTTGGTCGCGGCCTCGTAGTCGCGCGGAGGGCCGTCATCGGCGGCGCGCATCACCGTTTCGATCTTGTTCAGGGTGGCGGAACGACTCTTCCCGCCAACAAACATATCGACGGCCCGGATCAATCGGGCTTTGTCGCTGGTGAATGATTGATTCCCTGGCCCTCCGACTGTCACCACGGCGACCGCATCGCCCGCTTCAACGTAGGTATTGATGAACTTCTTCGCCTGTTGCTTGACGCTGCCCGTGCGCAGGGGATGGACATGCTGAGCATCAAGGACGATCACATACGACCGTCCGCTTCCAGTCTGATTGCCGGCCACATCAGTTCCCACTGGAGGCGCCGGCGCAGACGCTTGAGCCGCGCTCACCGTGTTGCGGGGCAGTTCGACGAATGAGAAGTGGGTGATGTCCTGTCGAACGCCGTCCTCCTCAAGCGCGAAATCTTCGCGCGTCAGGCCATTGATGGGACGGCCGTTCTTGTCCGAGACGAACGCGACGACTTCGACGAGCGTCGCGCCAGTGCTGAACGCGAAGCGCTGATCCTGCTGAAGGGGACCCGCTGCCGATGTTGCCAGGACGCGAAGCGCCCACAGCGCTGCCAGGGACGCGCACAGGCCAACGGCCTTCGACACTCGCATCACAACCTCCTCTGTCGCGTGAATGGGTCCAAGTGTCTCACAACGCAGATCGGCCGGGGGGGAGGGGAAGCCTCCGCGGGAAATCCGTCGCTGGATGCGGAAAAGGCAGCAGGCTCGGCCGTCGAGCCGCGTCTATCCGGAGACACTGTCGATCATCTTGTCGGCGCATCTCTTGCATCTGACCGGCCCGGAGGGTCTTATGCGACCACGAGCTGCCGGTGTCCTCTTGGTTGGAGCACTTCTCGTTTTCTCGTCCTCGCCTGTCCTGGCAGAGACCGGAAGCGTTCGGGTGATTGTCAACATCGACGGGTTGAGTGATCTCCTTCTTTCCGGCAACACCGCCCAGTGGCACCACCTGCGCAGACAGCCCACCACAGGAAACACTGCTCAACGGCGTCTCCTGGGTGCCGACGGGGCTGTCGGGCTTCTGCAACTGCCTGTCGGACGTGTTCGGAGGTGTCACGCCGGCGATCCTCAAACGGCGACGAACTTCGGGGGTGACCTGGAGCGGACGCGCATCCGTCACACTGGAGCAACTGCCCTCGGCGTTGAACAGTTACCGGCTTCGGGTGCGCTTCGATGATCTGGCCCTGGAGGCGCGGACCTGGACAACGCACTCATCACCTTTGAGTATCCGGCGCCGGTCCCGGTGATGGGCGGGCAGAGCCTGGCTCTTCTCATGGTTCTGCTTCTCGGGCTTGGGGTCGTCGCGCTGCGCAGGCCCGCCGCCTGACGCTACCAAGTCATGGGTGTTTCGCTGGTGTCTTAAAGATGGTGCCGAGGGGCAGAATTGAACTGCCGACACTACGATTTTCAGTCAACGAACGGCGGTTTTTCGTGAAATCGCCTGAACCCCTCTGAACACGATAACCGCCATAGTCCACTGGTATTTACGCGATTCATCGGCTACTCTCCGATTTCAGCGACTTTCGTCGCGGTGTTACCCGGTGTTACCCCAGCCGACACTACGATTGTTTAACGTGGTGTCTGGTCGACCGGCTGTTACCCCGGCAAGTCGCGTTGGAGGGAGACGATGCCCACGGTGAATTTGACGGCGCGTCTGGTGGCCAGCATCAAGCCGAGCAAAGCGCGCACGGAGTACTTCGACAGCGCGATGCCGGGTCTCGCGTTGCGCGTGACGCCAACCGGCGCGAAGTCCTGGACGGTGTTGTATCGGCATCGCGGCCGGCTGCGACGCCTGACACTGGGCAGTGAAAGTGTCGTCACGCTGGCCGCAGCTCGCGATCGTGCGCGTGACGAACTGCATGGCGTGACGAAGGGCGCCGATCCAGCGACGGTGAAGCAGGACGGTCGCAAGGCTGAGACGATCGCCGACCTGGCCGACACCTACATCGAACGGTGGGCAAAGCCACGGAAACGATCATGGAAGGCCGATGACAACCTCCTGCGGAAGAAGATCCTCCCGGCTTGGAAGCAACGGGCGATCAGGGACATCACACGTCAGGACGTGATCCGGTTGGTCGATGGCGTGGCTGAGACCGCGCCTATCGTGGCCAATCGCGTGGCGGCGCTGCTCTCGAAGATGTTTGCGTTCGCGCTCGACCGCGACCTCGTGACGGCGAGTCCGGCGGTTCGGATTCCGCGACCAGGGACGGAGCAAGCGCGCGATCGGGTGTTGACCGAGGACGAACTGCGGGCGCTCTGGAAGGCGTTCAGCGCGCTCGAGCCGCCGATGGCCGCGTTCTACAAGCTGCGCCTGGTGACCGCGCAGCGGGGCGGGGAAGTGGCGTCGATGCGCTGGCGTGACGTGGACCTGGAGTCCGCGTGGTGGACCATTCCCTCGGCCAGCAGCAAGAACAAACTGGCGCACCGCGTGCCTCTTTCTCAGACGGCCCTGGACTTGATCACAGCGCTTCAGCATGACAAATCGAAGCCGGAAGACTTCGTGTTGGAAGGGGCGCGCGGGAAACGGCAACAGGCTGAGGCGGCGGCGATGCTCCCGGTGAAAGACTTTCGCGGCCATGACTTGCGTCGCACAGCGGCGAGCCTGATGGTCGGATCGGGTGTCTCGCGCCTCACCGTGTCGAAGATACTGAATCACGTCGAACGCTCGGTGACGGCCGTTTATGATCGGCACAGTTACGACGCGGAGAAACGCGCAGCGCTCGACGGCTGGGCCCTTTCCCTCGCGAGCATTGGGATTGCCAAGAAGCCGAAGGGTGCGGCCGTAGTGCGGTTCCGGCGCCGGTCGGCCCGATGAAAGAGCAGAATGGACCAACGCCGATGACGAACCCCCAGTGCGTCGTGATTGCCGGCCCGAACGGGGCCCAAGATTGCCACCTGGCGGATCTATGATGGGAGCGGAGTTGGACCGCCGCGTCTCGTGGCGTCTGCATCAGAAGGCGGTCTGACCACCGTGCACGATCCCGCGACGTGGGTAGAGATCGTCAGGGGAGCAAAGGAGCAGGATGACGCCACGTAGCGCAAGCGAAATCGAAGCCGTCATGCGGGACGACAGCGCCGTCAATCAGGCGTTCGTGGCTGCGTATCGACGGACCGTACCAGACATCGTCGCCTTGGTCTTCCCCCCTGGTCGTCTGGAAGGACGGTCAGGTGATTGAGGTATCGGCAGATTCTGTCGAACTACCGCCGAGCCAGCTGAGTTGGCCGCACGTAGGGGCATGACTTTTCGACAAGTTTGATCGTGTTCTAGCCCTGGTCTTTGAATAGGGCTTTTACCTCTGCAAGGTGTCGCTTCGCTTCAGCCTGGAGAAGTGTGTTTTGCATGTATCCAGGGTAGAGCGAAGCCACAAACTGCCACCACGTGGGAGTCGCTGAACTTCGCTCCTGATCCCATCGCCCAAGTAGGCGTAGCAGGCCTCCGGCGCGCCTGTGACGGCGGCGACTTTGGCTCGAGACGGCCTCGTCCGCTTCCTCCAGATCCTCGAAGCTCAGCAAAGCCAGGCCTGCCGTCCGGGATCTCGACTTCTCGGTCGAGACTTCATAATGGAGGAATGAGTCCAGAACCTAGAGATACACCGGGTGCCCGGACGCGGTCGTCGAATGCGATGGCAACTGGATAGAGTCGGTCGACCTCTTCAACTGGAAAACGGCAGCGCAGACACTCCGCCACTCATAATCGCTTCGACGTCTCGGCCGAGCTGACGAATGACCTCTTTGACAAGACGCCCACTAGTGTCCCGGCGCTCGACGAAAGCCTTTACCAGGCCCGGCCGAAGTTGGTCGGGGAAGCCTGAGTTAGCCGCCGCATCAGGAATTCGACTAGTTGTGATTTCGATAACGGCGACACGG
This sequence comes from Acidobacteriota bacterium, assembly GCA_016716905.1. NCBI lineage: Bacteria > Pseudomonadati > Acidobacteriota > Acidobacteriota bacterium. The sequence continues at coordinate 790,393 of JADJUS010000003.1, forward strand.
CCATCCTTCCACATCAGTGCGTCAATCTCACCTGACGCGAACTGAACCCGGGGCAGGAACTGGCATCCCTGACGCGGCTGCCATCCTCGAAAGAATCTCGATGGAGTAAGCCTCGGCAAAGTAGCCCCAGTCTTGTTGCCACAACTGCGTTTGAGGCGCTTCTGGTGACTTGAGCCACCAAAAGATGTCGCTCGAGAGCTTTTCAGCGAGCAGCTCTGGCATTACGGGGGCGACGATTCCTCCGCTGAACCTAACCAATGGTCGATCCCGGAAGGGCATCCTCGCTTGTCTTCGACGCTCCATCGCTGGTTGCCAGAACTTCGCTTCCAATCTCGAGCGGTCCGGGTGAGAAGGCCTCAAAGATAGTAGGTGTGAGAACGGTGTTGCGTAGCCAGCCGCTCGGGTTAATCAGGATGCGGTTCGGGTCTGCTTCCAGCTCTTCAAATGTGACGGTTCCGGACCAATAAGCCGTGAACAAAGTAAGGATTGTGAGTTGGTCGAATGTCAATCCGATGGCATCGGGAAAACGCGCCAAAAGGTTCTCCGCGCGCGCAGTCAGCGCGGCCGAAGTCTCGGCTGTTGCCAACATCAAGCGAGTTCGGGCCGCAGTAATGTTGACATTGGCAGGTTGGGACAACCAGAGGCGCGGCATCAATCCTGCCGCCACGGTCAGCCACGCATCGACAGAGCTACCCGAGTCTGAAGTTGGCTCGTACCCCCGTACCACGTCCGCGCAGTATCGACTGGCATCGAAGAAGGCTTGAAAGCCCTGCTTCGTGGCCAATGACAGGGGGGCCACTTCCGGGCAGACAGCGAATGCGCGTCGAAGCAATGCTAACTGTTGGGAAGGTTCCAGAAAAACATCGTTTGGACGCATCAACTGTCGGGTCAGGTCACCTGTGTGCAGGCTGGCCTGGTGGGTCTGCGCCAGGTACGACTGATTGACTCGTGTGCCTCCGCGGTCGCTCGACAAGGCATGAAGTATCCAGATGATCCGTGGGATAACTTGGTCCCTCGGCAAGAGGGAAAGGCACGCATCAGCTTCGGCAACGCTGCCCGGCGCGAGCCCAAGTTCGGCACTGCCGATCATGCTAATGACGCGTGGAGGCATTGGGGCTATTCTAGCGGCGCGATTATTCGCAAGGGAATCTTGAGAATCGAGACCGTTCAGCGACCGCTTCGTGAACTCGTCCGGTCGTTCACCACTGGCACGATCCTGCTTCCACAATTCCAACGGGACTACGTGTGGAAGCCAAAGAAGATTCGCAACCTACTCGACTCCCTGTTGCAGGAATACCCGATCGGCGGCTTCTATCTGTGGCGGCCCGCTGGCGCGGCCCTCGACCCCAAGCCCAAACACCTCAATGGTGGTGCTCAACTTCCTCCCGCAGAGTTCTGGGGATATTTGATCGATGGCCAGCAGCGACTCACGAGCCTCGAGGCAGCCTACGCCCTCTATTCCGGCGAAGATAGAAACGGCGTGGAGCTGAGGTGTTACTTGGATCTTGCCGCGACGAACGTCGAGCGCCGCCGCGATACGAAGCTGTTTGTTTCATACGGCGGCCACCGAGCTGTCGCGCGCCGTGTGGACGAGGGGGACCAGACACTCATCCCAGTTTCCAGTTTCTTCGAAAAAATGGATAAGGCTGCCGAGCATGAACAGGATCGCGAGACAGAGGAGCTGCTCAATGCCGGTGGCTGGAGCAAGCGACGAATTCAGGACGGGCTTCAACGCTTGGATCAGGCGAGAAGGATGCTCGATCAGCAGGTCCCTTGCACGACTGTGTATGAGGTGTCAGACGATCAAGCGGTTGAGGTGTTTAGCCGGCTGAACAAGGGAGGGACGCCTCTGAAACAGGGTGATGTCACCGCTGCGGGACTGGCGCGGGGTAAGACTGTCACCGTGCTCAAAGACATGCGGGAGTTTGTCTCCGGTGAGCGACCGCGACGGCTTGGGTTCAGTTTCTCGTTTGCATTTCGTGCTCTTGTGATCTTCCATCGAGGGACAGCCCAGTTCTCGTCGTTGAAGCACGACTGGATGGACGCTCCAGGTTCTGATGGCCGGACGCTGCACCAGTCGTGGAAGTCTGCACAGAAGGCGGTCGACTCCGCACTGGTTTTTGCGGACGAGCGAATGGGCTGGTCGCGGCGGCTCCTCCTTCCTTCTGCTAACGCGCTGATAGTGCTCGCCGCCGCCTAGACAAGTCCGACTTTCAAGTTGGAGTAGACGACGAACAACAGATGAAGAGGTGGCTCTGCCTCACAGCAATTCAGGGCACATTTCAAGGATCTGTGGAGACGACGATTAATCGGTTCGTCAGGGGATTGAAGGAGTCAAAGAGAAACCCGGGAGCGGCTTTGGTCGACGCGCTTTTCAAGGACGAAGCAAGGCGAGTCAGGCCCGATGAACTACTGCAGCCTTCGCCGCTGTGGGGATCGGTTGTTCAAGTTATGCATGCCTGGCTGGTCGGCAGGGCCGCCAAGGATTGGCTGGATGAGGACCGATCGATTGATTCTCTCGCGCGCAATGAAGCGGCCAAGTTCCCTGGAGGTGACTTGACCGCACATCACATTTTCGCTCGTGATGTGTTGGCGAAAGCACAGTTGCCTGCCGAGGCTCTAACCGGCCGGCCAACTTCGCTGCTGAGCCGTTCGACGAATGCCGAGTTTGGAGCAAAGACTCCAGACGAGGTATTGCACCAGCTTGACGCCCGATCAGAGGAAGCGCGCTGGCGTCCAGTTCTTTGGGGAAGCCGCCGGCGATCGGTTGCGCCGTGAGCGGTACGAGGAGTTCTGCGAATGGCGTGCTGCGCGTCTCGCGGAAGCACTGAACGATTTCTTGGGATTCGACTGATCGAAATGAGCGTAACTCCCCAGAAAGCAAGGCCGATGCCATGACCGGCTATATCGCCAACACCGACAGAGGTTGGTTCGACTTCCTCCGGTTGCAACCGCCTCAGGAGGAAGTCAATTTCTGGAGTCCTTCGGCACACAGTGTCTTCAGAGGGCCTGTTGGCAGCCCGTTTTTCTTCAAGCTGAAGTCTCCGGACAACGCGATTGGCGGATACGGCGTCGTGTCGTGGGCTGACCGAATGCCGGAGTGGCTGGCATGGGAGTGCTTTGGCCAGGGCAACGGCGCCCCTAACCTTGTGGCGATGCAGGCGCAGATCGAACGGCTCCGAAAGAGCAGCGACATTCAGGGGCGGGAATCCCTCGACCAGATCGGATGCATCATCCTTTCGCGTCCTGTGTTCTTCCCGCCAGAGCTTTGGATTCCGCAGCCGATCGATTGGAAGAAGAACAACCTGCGCTATGCAGGCTATGACCTGGCGACCGGCGAAGGCGCTCGCGTGTGGCGCGAGTGCCAGTTGCGTGTTGAGGGGTTGACTGCAGTCCTGGAGGCCGACCGGTACGGGCAGCCTGTTCTCATCGCGCCAAGGCTCGGGCAAGGCACTTTTCGCCTTGCAGTCACGAAGGCGTATGGCGGGGCGTGTGCGATGACGGGCGAGCATTCCCTACCAGTGCTGGAGGCGGCTCACATCAAGGCGTACGGGGCCGATGGCGAGCACGAGGTGCGCAACGGCATTCTGCTCCGGTCCGACGTGCACAAACTATTTGACCGCGGATACATGACTGTGACCCCGGAACATCGAGTTGAGGTGAGCCGGCAGTTTAAGGAACACTTCAGTAACGGCAAGTCGTACTATCCGCTGCACGGCGCCGCGGTCGCATTGCCGCAGCGGCAGGTCGATCTGCCAGATGCCGCTTTCCTTCAGTGGCACAACGAGCATGTGTTCCGCGCATGAGGATCGACTGGACGAAAGACGAGGTCGAACTCGTCGTCGCGAGCTACTTCGCAAGTGGGCCGAGGTGCGCGCTGGGCATCCGGTCAACAAGGCGAGTGCTACCGAGCGTTGGCTGCTGTGCTCCCCGGACGAAATCCTGACGCGGTCAGTAGCAAGTGCCAGAACATCAGTGCGACTTTCGCGACTTCGGGTTTTGGTCATTGGTGTCCTGGCTTGAAGCCCTTTGGCCATTACCAAAAACTCCTTGCCCAGGGCGTGCTTGAGTGGCTCGACGCTGACATTCGCTGGCTCGATGAGCTTTCGACTCCTTTGGGAGCAGCGGTGGCGGCGCCGGCTGCTGATGGTGTGTCACTCGACGCAGAAGAAGCTCCGCCCGACGCGCTCGACCCCCTGGTGGCAGCCATCAACGCGCTTTCGACGGATCGCCCACGACGGGTGCTGGATTTCATAGCGCGCGATCAACGTAACCGCGAACTGGGTGAACAAGGCGAGGCGCTCGTCCTCGACAGAGAGCAGCGCCGCCTCCACGACACCGAAGGACGACCGGATCTCGCGCGTCAAGTTGAGTGGGTCGCGAAGACTCAGGCGACTGGCTGGGATACGACATCGGGTCTTTCAATGCGAACGGCAGTGCCCGACTGATCGAGTCAAGACAACAACGTATGGGAAGCAGTCGCCCTTCTTCGTGACGAAAAACGAACTTCGAGTGTCACGAGAGCAAGCGGATCACTACCACCTTTGTCGTGTCTTCGAGTTCTCTCGGACGCCTCGGTTCTATCGGCTGAGTGGCGCGCTGGACGTTGTGTGTCGGCTGGACGCGGAGTTGTTCAAGGCGTGGGTGGGGTAGCCTTGATGGGCGAAACCTCGAGCAGCAGCCACTCCCGGTTCATCACCCGGTCGTCGTCCTAACTCTTTCCGGCCCGCCGGGTTCGGAAGGCTCGGCCGGCAAAGAGGTGATGGGACGTGTCATCAAACCCCATCACCCCTCGAAGGGCCCTTGCCGCCTGAGTCGGTTTGCCTTTCGCTGGTGCCGTCACGTGAGGAACCCTCCACTTCGGCCTTGGGCGTCCTTTCCTATTCTTGAGTTCCGGGTTGCGGACGAACGCAGT
>JADJUS010000005.1 GCA_016716905.1 Acidobacteriota bacterium
CGGCAGGAACCCCATGTCGAGCATGCGATCCGCCTCGTCGAGCACGGTATTCCGGGTGCTGGGTTTGGCGTAAGACTGGCGTGTGTTCATGGGCGGCAGATTGTCGGCGATGATGACGTCTGCCCCGCTGCGAGCACATGTTCCTGCGAGGCCCATGCCCACACCGATGACCACGGCCCCGGTGATAGGCGTATTGCACGGCCAGATCCCGGGTACTCGCAAGAATCTGCGCGGCGAGTTCACGCGTGGGCGTGAGCACCAGCGCGCGCGTGTTTGCCGCGGGGCGTGTCGATCGACGGTGAATCAACGGGCAGCAGGAACGCCCGCCGTGCCCGTCGCTGCCGGTCATGGCGCAGGATGGTATATCGCGCCCTTCGAGCGCGGGAGGAATGGCATCCAGCTGATGGCGTGGACGGCAAAGCCCATCTCTTTCCGCTTTTTGAGCAAGCTGGGGTGAAGTTTGAGAGCACTAAAAGGCACGAAGAGTATCCTGACTTCCTGAATGTTCTTGGATCCCGAGAGAGGGAGTGCCTGGGAAATCCGGGGTGGAGGGAAAAGCACCTCCAGTATACGATGTTCCGCATGACGCGAAAACTGCTCACCATTCTTGCGCTGGGACTGATCGCGGCTTCCTGCGAGGCCAGCAAAGGCACCCCTCGCCCACCGTTCAAACCGTCACGGTCACCGCGGCAGCCGGCGCCACATCCGTGCCGTTTGCCAACCGCAACCAGACGTCGCAGCTTGCGGCCTCCCGCACGGCTGACCGACGGGACCACCACCGACGTCAGGCACGGCCACCTGGGCATCCAGTGCTTCCACGGTTGCCACAGTCTCGGGCACGGGCCTGGTCACCGCGTTGACCAACGGGGCCACCACCATCACGGCCACGCACCTGGGGCCAGGTCGGCTCGCTGCGCTTGCCGCCACCGTGGCGATGGCGCCACGGCTGAGGTCACGCCGACGTTCGCCAGACTCTGTTCACCGAATCGCGCGCAGATGGCTGTGGTGATCCGCAGTCGGCAACAACATCGGGTTCCGGATCACGCTGCTCGGATCACGATGACGGACATCAACGGCATGGCGGCGCGCTACCATCGCGCGCTTTCGGCGGCCGACGTGTCGGCACTCGCGGGTTCAAACATCGTGGGCCCTGGCGCAAGCCGGACGGTGACGGTGGAGTCGGGCTACCTGGTGGCGTCAACGTGGAGGACTCCACGGGCCGCGTGATTCTGACGGCCGTGGATGATGCCGGCAACGCCATCAGCATCACGCTCAATCCCATCTCGATGCGCGACCGCTGCTAAGGCGGTTTCGTTCATCCGGTATTTCGTAGGGCGCGCTGGGCTTCTAAGCGCGCCGGTGTCCGCGGCCTTGAGACCGGGCGCGCTACGTACGGAACGCTACCGGTCTGAAATTTCGGCGCGCTCGGACATTCTGACCGCGGCGGCCACGAGTGACGCGAGCAGGGCGACGCCGCCGCCGGCGTCAATAACGCCACGCGCCCCCAGCCCGACATCAGACTGCTCAGGCTGAGTCCATCGGGCCAGAGCGACACCGTGGGCATGCTCGCCATCTGCGGCACGGCCCCGGTGAGCGATTGCCAGGCCGATCCATACCAGCCGGCACTGGGTCCTATCCACACAAGCGCTGCGACAAAGCCCGCAACCGCGGCCACCTGCGCCGCCCAGATCGGTCGTGACGCCGTGCGCGCCGCGGCCTCGTGCGCCCGCATCTGCGCCCGGCGCCACACGACCGCGGCGTCCGGCACGTGCGGCATCGCTTCGCTGTCGTCCCACTCCCGCACGGCGGCGGCAATGGCTGCCACCTCGGCGCACGAAGAACACGACGTCACGTGGGCGCGAAGCGTGGTTGAGGCCCGCTGCGGCCATTGGCCCACGGCCACCAGATCAAGGACGTCGCGCTCATGCGTGCAGGTGGGGCCGATCGATGACGCGCTGCCTCCCCCGGCTGGCGCGGCACCCAATGCACTCGCGAGTTTGCGACGGGCGCGGCTCAACAGCGCCTTCATGCTCGACGGCCGCACACCCACCATGCGGGCAATCTCATCGTGCGAGGCGCCCTGCGCGTAGGCCAGCCACAACATCGCGCGATCGCGAGGCTTGAGACGGTCCATCGCGCGCGTCACATCCAGGCGCCGATTCAGCCCGTCCACGTGTTGTGGATCGCCCATGGCCTCGGGCGTCACTTCCTGTGACACCGGGGACGGCTGCGTGCGCCGGCGACGCACACCATCGCGCACCAGATTGGTCGCGATGCGGAAGAGGTAGTGGCGACGATGTGATTCGGTCTCGAGCCGCGCGTCTGCGCGCAGGAACCGGTAGTAACACTCCTGCAGCAGGTCGTCGGCCAGTTGACGGTCTCCCGGTCATCCGCGCGAGGTAAGCCCAGAGCAGGCGCGAGGTCCGGTTGTAGAAGCCGCCGAACGCCTCCTCGTCCATCTGGAACGTCACGTCGGCGGTGATATCAACCGTCGATGCCGCGTCGAAGGTGGTCTGGCGGATGCTCATGCTTTTGGTTCGCCCAGCAGTCCCATTCTGGAAGAGATGACGTAAGACATCGCGGCGGAGATCACAAATCCTACACCCACCGCGATGGAGAACGTGCCCCAGGCGCCCAGCATCTGCGCCACTTCATCCACCCGATCCACCATCCGCCACTGGATGAGCATGAACCCAACCCCCGCGGCGATCAGCACGACACCCGCCTGTGCCGACCACAGGATTCGGCTGAACGGCGCACCGGGGGCGCGGCGTGTGGCTGATTCGACCGAGAGCGGCGACGACGCCAGGAACTGCGCCCCGGCGGGCGACTCCATATAGGCGGCCAGTTCCGCACTCGACGAGAAGCGCTCCAGCAGTTTGTTGTGCGCCTCAGACTGAATGCGGGTGGCGCGCAGCCACCGCCGGTGTTCAACGATGTAGCGGAAGATCCAGACAAGTGCCGAGGCAGCGGCGACGAATCCGAGAAGGAACAGGAAGCTACTCATCGTCTCGCGCCAGGTGCTGATGGCTTCAAGCCTCATCTGTTCGTCGATCGTCATCGGCGTCGCAGTCCGTCGTCCACCCCACCGGGAGTCCATCCACTGGACCAGTTCGACGTGTTCGAGGAAATACGTGGGGTTGCGCGCAATCTCCGGATGGTCCGACAGGTATTTCGCCAGCGCCGGGTACGGCGTGAGATAGGCGGGGTTGGTCAACAGTGTGGGGTCGGATTTGAGCACCACGCCGAGGGCCGGTGGAAACTGCTCGAGTATCGCCCTGAATTCGCGCCGGATATCATCGGCGCCCTGCGTCTCCTGGGAGGCCTGTGCCGCCGCCGTGCGCGCCTGGGCCCCAACCGTCGCGGTCGTCGCCCACCCGCCCCCCACTGCCAGCATCACCACGCCCACACCGGCGGCCAGTCTCATCAATCGGGTCAGTCGCATCAGGAATCTCCTGCCAGCTAATACGCGAGGCCGGACAAAGGTAGACGGGGGCCCGCTGAAATGGAGGCTTGAGGATTGAGGATTGAGGGTCGGGATGGCTGATTGCTGATGGCTGATTTGGGGATGGGAATTGAGGAAGTAAGATCGGGTCGTGATTCAGTTGCCTCCGGCCAAGCCGCGAAATGCCGGACCGCGCGGTTCGGAGTTCGTCTCGCGCGCGTGCGCTACGACTCCGGCGACTGGGACTACAACCCGAAGGTGGCGGCCAACGTGCTGAACTCGGTGGTGGAATACACCACCATCCCGGTCTACCCCGATGAAGTGGTCATCACGCTCGACTCGGAAGAGTTGCTCGCCTTCCCTTTCCTCTTCATGACGGGTCACAAACTGGTGCGGCTCAACGAACGTGAACGCACGGGCCTGCGGCACTTCGCTGACACCGGCGGGCTGTTGTTTTCCGACGACTGCAACCACGACATCGACGGCCTGTACGCCAGGACCTTCGAAGAAGAAATGCGCCGGGTGTTTGCCGACGACCCGAAGGCTGCGGCGATGCCAAAGCTCCCCAACCGCCACGCCCTCTATTCGTCGTTCTTCGACTTTCCGGACGGTCCCCCGCAGACCTCCCACGAACTCAACGGCTGGGGCGACGACCTCGTACACGACTACCTGCGCGCCGTGGACCGCAAAGGCCGCGTGGCGGTCTTGTACTCGAACAAGGACTATGGCTGTGAGTGGGACTACGACTGGCGCAACAAACGCTTCAGGACCGACGACAACACCCGCTTCGCCGTCAACGTCGTCGTCTACGCGATGACGAGTTGACGGAGGACACTCGGGCTTGAGGAGCAGCCCGAGCTACAGCTGGCTCCTCCTGCTGGCCCTCCAGTCACAAGCTCGGCCTGGTGTTCAAGGCCGAGGCCTACACGCACTCGAAAGACGCGCGGCTATCGCACGGCGAAGAGCCGATCGGTGCCGTCGGTGACGAGTTCACGCGCGCCGGATGTCCTCAGCCAGTCGGACACTCCGGCGCCCCGCTCAACCGGGAACGCCCCCTCGTGCACCAAAATGTGTGTCACACCAGTGTCCACCAGCGCACGCCACGCCGGGTTGGGATCCCTGGTCCTCGCATTCAACGCACCGATGAGCCGATGCTGGCTGTTCGGGAAAAATCCTGAATACCCGTTGACCAGCGGCTTCCGGTGATACCCGGCATTAAACGCGCCAAACAGGTCCCACGCAGGGACTCCGAACGGAAACTCGATCAGCACACGGGCTCGGACGAATCGCGAATGATGCGATACACAGGCGGGATACGCCGCCCAACCGGCAGAGGCCGGGGTGTCAGGTTCATGTCGTACGCGTCGATGGGAACATCCGTCTGGAAGGGTCCGGCCCATCCCTCCACCATCATGAACACACCGGCGGCGATGACACACGCGGTGCCGAACCTCCGCGCGCGGGCGATGAGCGCCGATGCGCCCAGGCCGGCCAATACCGCCAGAAACAACGCAACGAGCATCACGTAGCGTGCCGGCACCCGCAAGCCGTCGAAGCCCGGGACGTATTGCATGAGCAAGGCGTACGGTCCCGGTGAGACCACCAATCCTGCGACAGCGATGTTGGGTCCCAGGGCCAGCACCGCGGCTGCAACAGCCGCCACTGCGTAAAACAACCAGGGAGAAGCCTCGATGCCTTCGCGCCGCCGGAACGGATGCATGACCACGGTCACAAGCGCCGCCGCCAACAGGACCGTGCGTAGCAACACGCCGCCCGCTTCCCGAGACTCAGCCCAGACGCCTTGGATCAGCACCGGGAATCCCGCGGTCGTCAGGACGATGACCGTGGCGAAGATATGGACGGCCGTCAACACCAGGAGCGCGCCGATTGCCACCTGTCGACCGGCGGATGCCCTCACGAGAGCCTGGCGGATCGACGGCCACCGGCCGGCGAGTCCCGCCAGTATGCCGACGGCAGCCAGGCCGAGCACTGACAATCCGGGGAACGCCTCCCCTTCGGGCCGCAGAAAGTGTCCAATCGTTCACCCCAGAGCCACGACCAGCCGGGCGCCGTCGCGAACGCGTGCACGTCGGCGGAAAACATCGAGATCTCGCCGAGCGACCTGACGCCGACGCCGCTGTCCCTGACGCTGAGGTACGGCAGCAGGAACGGAAGCGTCATGGCTCCGACAACAACTGCGGCGATTGAAAACGCGCGCCAGGTCGCCCAGTCTCGAAGCCGACATCTGGCCGCAAGTTCGTACACCACATACGCCGCCGCGAACGGGGAGAAAAACAACAAGTAGTAGCCGCACGACAGGTTCTGCGCGACGAGGGCCGCTGATCCTCCAACCAGCGACCGCCGTCGGCCTGTCTCAAGAAACCGGCGGAATCCGTAGAGCACAAACGGCATCCACTGGGCCGACAACACCTGCACGTGGGAAAGCTGTGAGATTCGGTACGGCGCGAATGCAAACGCGATTCCTGCGATGAGCGCGGCGACAGGCCGGCCGGTGAGATCGCGCACCAACAGAAACATGCCGAGCCCTGACAGGACAAACGTGGCCAGGAACACCAGGTTGTACCCAAGAATCACGTTGTCGGTGGCTGCGAGGATGGGCAGCGCCTGCAGCATCTGCGGCGTCAGGTGCTCGGAGTAGGCGATCGTTAGTGGTTCCGGGTAGAAGATGTTGCCGTGCCAATAGCGGCCGAGTGCACCGAGATCACCGCTCAGAAACGCCAGCACCTGGCCGCCGGTCCACTGAATGATCCAGGCATTGAGCACCGGATCCCCCATGTCCCAGGCGATCTCATGATCGATGACGGTGACCAGCGGCCACGTCATCCCTACGGCGAGCACCACATACAGGGCTGCGGCCAGGAGCGAGGCACGGCGTGTCATCGGACGTGAATATACCTCTACAATCTGATCATTGTGCCCAGAGCTGGCCAGGACATCGAAGACTTCTGCCGCGCCTGCAAGACCGACCGCATGCACACCATCGTCGCCACCGACGGACAGGGTGTGCCGTTACGCGTGCGCTGCGGTTATTGCGACAGCGAACACAACTTCCGCGGTGGTCCGCGAGTGGATGCCGACACCGGCGCGATGGCGTCGCGAGCGCCCTCTCACTCAGGCGCGCCACGGACCGCGACCGCGGCCGCGGCCGCGGCCCCATTTCCCATCGTCAGTGAACGTGAAAGGACCCTCCCGATGACACCCGTCGACCATCCCGAAGATCTGGAGCTGCTGCTTCGTCGTGTGATTCGCGAGGAGAACGGGGCCACCACCGTCACGCCGGCGGCCAAGTGGCGCGGCGGCACCATGGTGCTTCGGCCGGCCGATGCCTCCCTTCAGGAAAAGACCTGGCCGATCGAGACGTTCTTTCACAAGGTCGTGATGCTTCGCAATCGTCTCAGGACGCTCGAACAACACATCAATGCGTCGGACCTGCCCGACGATGGGAAGGTGAAGCTGCAGGCGTACATCACCGGCTGCTACGGCTCGCTCACCAGTTTTAACCTGTTGTTTGCGGACGAGCGGGATCAGTTCAAGGGCCAGGGCGAGTAGGCCGTACAAACGAAGACCCCGGAAGGGGCGGCGCGTGCCGCCCCGACCGGGGTCGTTGACTCACTTCCGGACTACCTGAACTTGAACCACGCGGTCTTGGTGGTGCCGTCGTCGAACGTGGCCTGGAATTCACGACAGGTGTTCTTCCAGGAATTTTGGGTCTTCCAGACGTAGGTGTAGCGCCCGTTGAACGGGTTGTACAGCAGGCCGCTTGGTGACCCGATGGCCTGAGAGCACCGATGGGCGCCTTGGTCGAGCAGTTGATCTGCTGAGACGTCGGTGACCCACCCGCGAAGACATCAAAGCCCTCGAAGCCGCCCAGCGAGAAGTGCAGTTGGACGAAGGACCCTGCGTTCTCGTTGTTCAGGAATGGCGGATTCTTCACCGGCGAGAAGAAGCCCGTGAAGGTGAAGCCCTTGAACTTGATGTTCGCGACGTGCGTCGAGCCGTCGTCGAGCATGACCTGCAGTTGGCGGCAGGTGCCTGTCCAGGCCGAGTCTGTCTTCCAGAGATACGCGTAGCGGTCGGGTCCCGCCAGGTAGGTCAGCCCAATACCCAGGAACGCATTCGTCGACACGGCCGGTCCGAGCGGTGTCCAATCCGTGCACGACATCGGCTGCGCCTTCGGGAATCCAGGCGCCAGCACGTCCAGGCCCTGCGGGCCGCCAAGACTGAACAGCACGGGAATGACATGGCCCGCGTTCTCGATGTTCACGGCCGGCGGATTCGACAGCGGCGAGAAGAACCCCGTGAACGTGTAGCCCGGTCCCACCGGCGGCGGGAAGTCGTACGTCTCACCAGGTTCAAGGACCACCGATTCACCACGCACGGTGATTTCGACGACGCCCTCGATCACTTCGGCATCAGCACTGCCGTCGGGATTGACCACCACAAGCGCGGATTCGCCGGCGTCGAGCTCGAACGACCCGATCGGCGTGCCGGTGCCATCCACGATGATGACGGTGATGGCGTCCGTGTTGCTGGAGAGCGCCGTCACGGGGCTGCCCGTCGTTGCGCCCTGTCCGGTGCCCAGTTGGATGATGATGCCCGGCCCGGTAGCCGGGTCGCGCAGTTCGACAATCGGAAGCGCATTGAGCGCGCGCACCGACGTGCTGCCCGTCGTCGCGTCGCACGCGTAGACGGCGCTTTCACCGGCAACATCCAGCAGGATGCGCTGTGTCCCGTTGAGGGCGCAGACGTCGAAGGTGGCTGCGGCGCCGCCCACCCCGGACAGGTCAATCTGGATACCGCTCGGGCTAACGTCGCCCACCTTGATGGTCCACGTGTCGCGGTTCGAGATCGTTCCGTCGCTGGTGCCGCCCTGGAGCAGGTCGTTGAAGTCGTTCGAGAACGCGGCGGGCAGCGGGTCGATGGTGTTGACGATACCGTCTGCGTCGCCGTCGGCGTCTGGTGTCAGCGCGAAGTTGATGCCGCCCGTGATGCCGGTTCCGGAGAGAGCGATCCCTGTACCGGTGGTCGGGTCGCACACCACGAAGCAGTCGATACCGGGAGTACCTGATTGACCAGGCCCACGCTGTTGTCGGACCTCGCGAAGTAGGTGTCAGGCGGCAGTCCCTCACTGGTGACGAAATTGCCGCTGCCGTCGGCCTGGCCAGTGGCCACCCGCACGTTGGCGCTGTTGTAGACCGAGCCCAACGCCCCAGGAACGGGATTGCCCCCGTTCGTGATGGTGCCTGAAACCCGGGCGCCCCGCGTCAGAGCGAAGTCGACCCCCGACACTTCCGCAAGGCCGGCGATGGTGATTCCGGCGCCCAGTGTCACATCGCACTGGCCAAGGCAGGTCGTGCCACTGTGGAGCTGGTTGATGAGCCCCTGGCCATTAAACGTGCGTGCGGTATACGTCCCGTCAGGCAGGCCAGCGGTGGTCCGGTAAATGCCGAGCGCATTGGTGCTGCTGCCGCTGACTGCCACACCGGCGGAGTTGTAGATGGTCACTGAGACACCGGAGAGCACTCCACCGCCGAACTCGGTGACGGTGCCGCTGATGCGGCCACCGGCCGACAATTGGAAGTTCACACCGCTTGTGGTCGCAGGGCTGGTCACCGAGATCGCCGTGCCGGCCGTGACCACGCAGTTGCCCACGCACGCGGTGCCGCCGAACAGCTCGTTGATATAACCCAATCCGTTGTTCGTGCGGAGGTAGTAGGTGCCTGTCGCCAGGCCCTGGCTGGTGGTGTAGACGCCGAACGAGTTCGTGCCACCGCTCGCCACGAACCTGCCGGTGCTGTCATACACACTGACGCTGACGCTGGTGAGGGGCGCGCTCGTCGTGGCGTCGGTGATCGTGCCTGAAATCCGTCCACCTTGCGTCAGGCTGAAGTTGATGTTCGGCGTGGTCGCGCCCACGGTGACCACGAAGCCATCCCCCGCGAGCACGGAACAACTACCCACGCACGGTTTGTTGTTGAAGAGCTCGTCGAGGTACCCCTGACTGTTGGTCGTGCGCGCGTAGTAGGTGCCGGTGGAGAGGCCGGAGCCGGTCACGAAGTTGCCCGAGGCATCAGTGCTTGAGCCACCGACCGATCGGCCGGAGGCGTCGTAGATCTGCACGAAGATGCCCTGAAGCGGGTTACCCGTGCCGGCATCGATCACCTGGCCCGATGCTCTGCCACCCGCCGACAGGCCGAAGTTGACGCCTGTCGTGGTACTCCCAGCGGTTGCGAGCACCGTCGCGCCTGTTGCCAGGGAACACCCGGTGGCGCAGCTGATGTTGTTGTACAGCTCGTTGATATAGCCAAGGCTGTTGTTCGTCCGGACGTAGTAGCTGCCTGTCGGCAGGCCGACGCCGCTGATGTACTCGCCCAACGAGTTGGTGGTCCCGTTCGCGACCGTCAAGCCCGAGAGTTCAACGATCGAGACTGACACGCCGGGAATCGGCAGCCCGCTTACGTCATCAGTAATCACGCCAGCGATACGCGCACCGACCTCAAGGTCGAAGGTCACGCCCGCCACGGTGTTGGCACCCGCGATCACGAGCGGTGCGCCAAAAATATTGGTGCAGTTGAGCGGACATTGGAGGTTGTTGTAGACCTCATTGATGTAGCCCTGCACATTACTTGTGCGAGCGTAGTACGTACCGTCGGGCAGGCCTTTCACGCTGAAGTTGCCCGAGGCGTCGGTCGTATCACTCGTGATCGCATTGGTCGCCGCGTTCACAATCTGCACGTTCAGGTTGCCGAGCGGCGTGGCCCCGCCGCCGGTCGTGACCGTGCCAGTGATGGTGCCGCCCAGGGAGAGGCCGAAGTCGACGCCTGACGTCACGGCGCCGGTGGTGACGCCGACATCGGTGCCGAGGCTGAGCTGGCACGAGAAGCCGCACACCACGTTGTCATAGAGTTCGTCGATATAACCAAGTGCGTTGCTGGTTCTTACGTAGAACTGCCCCGTGGTCAGGCCAGCGCTGCTGATGTAGTTACCGAGGCCGTCTGTTGTGGCCGACCCGAGTGACTGCCCCGTGAGCGAATAGACCTGCACGTTAGCACCGACAACTGCCGCCGATGAGCCCGCATCCGCAACGGTTCCGGAAATACGGCCGCCTGCGGAGAGGTCCATGTCGACGGTGACCGGGACGAACG
Source organism: Acidobacteriota bacterium (assembly GCA_016716905.1). Lineage (NCBI taxonomy): Bacteria > Pseudomonadati > Acidobacteriota > Acidobacteriota bacterium. Next base: position 10,612 of record JADJUS010000005.1, read on the forward strand.
GCAGCACCCCTCCGGTGACCGCAACCAGAACGCCAACGCCCACCGGTGACGGACACAGCGTGCCCTGGCAGAGGACGTCCGGGTACACCTCGTTGATCAGACCCCGCGAGTTGCCTGTGCGGAGGTAGTACGAACCGTTCGGCAACCCGGTGCCGGTGGTGTAGTTGCCGTTGGCGTCCGTGAAACCGGTTGAGAACGTGGTGCCTGCCGCATTGATGACAGATACCGTGACGCCCGACAGGTCAACGCCGCCGGCGCCGGTGACATGGCCGGTGATACGCCCACCTGCCACCATCGAGAAGTTGATTCCGGTCACGCTGCCGGTCCCCACGATATTGACGGGCGTGCCCGACGACACCGTGCAGCTCGGCAGGCACGGAATGGCCGGGTAGACCTGGTTGATGTAGCCAAGGCCGTTGGTGGTTGTCAGGTAGTAGGTGCCGGGCAGTAACCCGTCGCGCGACGTAAACTGCCCTGCCGCATTCGTGAAACCAGAGGTAATCGTGGAACCGGTAATCGACACCACGTTGACGGTCACGTTCTGCAACGGGGCTGACAGTGCGTTGAGGACGGTGCCGGAGATGCTGCCGCCAGGGTCGAGCACAAAATCGACGCCGGTGGTCAGGGAGCCTGCAGCCGCTGTGACCGGAGTCCGGCCCTCAAGGTCGCAGAAGCCGATACACGGCTGGCCGTCGTTGGTTTCGTTGATATGCGACGGCGCGTTCGACGTCTTCAGGAAGTAGTCGCCGGCCGGGACGCCGGGGCTTGTCGTAAAGGTGCCGTCTGCGGCCGTGGTGGCTGAGGCCACCGACTGGTTGGCGATATTCCGGACGTCGATTTGGACACCGGCCAGTGCGGTCGACCCACCGTTCTCGACGGACCCCGAAAACCGGGCGCCCTGCTCAAGGTCAAAATTGATGCCCGACGCGGTGCCGCCCGCGGTCACGACGATGGGGGCGGCGCTGGTCAGCTGGCAGCTGAACTGGCACTGGACGTTGTTCCAGATTTCATTGATATAGCCAAGGTTGGTCGACACTCTGGCGAAGTACGTGCCCGCCGGCAGCGCCGGGGTGGTGAACAGGCCGCCGGCAATGGTGGAGACGCCGACGACGAACTGGTTCCCCGCATCGGCGATGGTCACAAACACGCTGGTGCCCACGGGGACGTTCTGCTCAAGTGGGTTTCCCGCGCCGAGCACCGTTCCGGAGATGGTGCCGCCCAGCGCCAGCTCAAAGTCGATGGTCGTGGTCGCGCTGTCAACAACCACGACCGGCGCGCCGGTCGTCTGGACGTTGCAAGCCACACATTCCTGGTCGTCCCACGCCTCGTCCACATACCCGGCGCTGTTGGACGTCCGGACGTAGTAGGTGCCCGGCGCCAGGCCGGGAATGTCATAAACACCACCGGCGATCGTCGTATCGGAGCCCATCCAGCTCCCGCTTGAGTTGTACGCCGTGACAGTGATCCCCACCAGCGGCGTTGACCCGCTATCCTCCGTCACCGTGCCGGCAATAGTGCCTGTAAACGCGGCCGACCGCAGGCTGGAGCTCGTAAACAGAGCTGCCGCCACCAGCGCCAAGCTGAGAACTAACCTGTGTACACGCATGACTGACTCCTACGGATTGCGGGAAAGGGTGGCGGCCATTCTAATGTCGCGGGCAACCCGAGGCAAGCGTCGATTCTGTAACGCGCTGACAAGTTTCTACTTGGCCACCCAGCCCGTGTTCCCCGTGCCCTGCTCTTTGACGTACAACGTGGTACCAGGACCGCCGTCCGTGCGCGAATACATGCTGCCAACCGGTGCGGCCAACACGCCCTCGGGACTCCCGGCGCCCGACGTCCACGACGGCCCGCTGGTGGATCCGCTATAGACCGCCCCGGTCACCTCAAGGCCCCCCCGGGCCCGCGTGACGCCATCGTCTGTCACTTCCAGCGCCGCGCCGAACGTCGGGGTCTGCACCTTGAACCCGGCCGTGCCGGTGAGCATCTTGATGGCGGCCGCCGGCACGCCGGTGACGATGGCGAAGTCGCCGGTGGCTGTCGCGTCCTGCACCAGCTGCGCGAAGTTGGCGTTGCTTGCGCCCGACCTTATCGTCAGGTGGGTTGAGTTGCCATCCGTGTTGGTGATGTTCAGCGCGTCCCTGGTGCCCGCATCGATCGTCAACGCGTGCCGCATGGAGTTGCCCGAGTCTGCGATCCGGAAATTCGTGGCCGACCGGTCTGCGTTGGTCACCTGGAACTTCACGTTCGCGTCGGTCGCATTCACCAGGGGCACATTCGCGGCGAACTCCCTGTCGAGCAGTTGTGCGAGCAGCACGTCATTCCAGTTCATGAAATTCAGCGTCGTCGCGGCAATCGAGGTGATGCCGAACGACCCATCCCAGGCGGATGCGTTGGAGTAGTGGCGATGCTCCACGCCCTTCGTGTCTACGCCTGTCAGGTGCGTCTCATAGACCTTCTGGCCGGGGTCGGGAGAATTGTTGAGCTGGTATTTGCTTTCGAACTGCAGATACACCGCAGCCTCCGTCGAGCTGTTCCGGAGGCCGTCTTTGGAGTTGTAGCCAAGCTGCATGGTCTTGTCGATGTAGGGGAACGGCGATTCGAACGGATGATCGACCACCGTCATGGCGTACTTGGCTGTGGACGGCTCGGCCTCTGACCCGGCTTCAAACACGGTGCCCGGGCCAGACCGCTTGAGCGGCGCCAGGCCGCGGGGCTCGCACTCCCACGCCTTGCCATTCCATTCCGGCCGATCGCCGGGATCGCACGACGAGGCTAGAGTGGCGAGCGTATCGCGGCCGATGATCACGTACTGGCCCGACAGCGACAGATACCCCACCGCCAGCATGCCGACGAAGGCGAATGGGGCGTCAAGACTCTGGAAGCGATTGAAGAGCGTCATGGGCGAGATAATACGCCTCCAGGCTGGCCTGGCAAGGTCGGCTGACCGATTGCGGCCGGGCGGGTGAATGAGTATCGTGTGCGCATGCTGAACCACCCCCTTGCACGTTCGCTCGCGCTGGTCGCCTGTGCCGCCACGTTCGCCGTCGTCCTGACGGGGCCTCCCCTTGCGGGCCAGGCCAAGCCGGTGGCCGGGGCGCCGGTCTTCAAAGTGGATCCGAGCTGGCCGCTCGAGATGCCCAACAACTGGATCCTTGGCGCCGTCACTGGCGTGTTCGTGGACGCGAAGAATCATGTCTGGGTGACGCACCTTCCCGAAACGCTGACCGAGGAAGAGACGTCCATGACGCAGACGCCGCCCATCGCCACGTGCTGCCAAGCGGCACCCACAGTGCTGGAGTTCGATGCGACTGGGAAGATCGTCCAGGGCTGGGGCACGGGTCCGATGGACGACACGTCAAACTGGCCGCGCAACCCGCACGGCATCTTCGTGGATCACAACGACCATGTCTGGATTGGCAGTTATCAGCACCACCGTGTGATGAAGTTCACGCGCGACGGCAAACTCCTGCTCACCATCGGCCAGTACGACAAAAATGCCGGAAGCGCCGACACGACCCTGATGGGCGGTCCGGCCGGCATCTGGGTGGACCCGAAAACCAACGAGGCGTTTATCGCCGACGGGTACCGGAACCGGCGCGTGATTGTGGTGGACGGCGCCACGGGCAAGTATCTCCGCCACTGGGGCGCCTACGGCAAGCCTCCCGACGACACCGCGAAGTTCGACCCGAAATCCATGATGAGCGGCGCCCTGCCGACACAGTTCTCGACGGTGCACGGTCTGACGGGCTCAAACGACGGCCGGATCTATGTGGCCGACCGTCGCGGCAACCGCATCCAGGTGTTCGATCAGTCGGGCAAGTTCCTGGCCGAGAAAGTGATCGCCCCTGCCACGCTCTCGTCTGGGTCGGCCTTTGTGATCGTGCTCTCACCGGATGCCCAACAGCAGTGGCTCTACATGGCCGACGGCACGAATCACAAAGTGTGGGTCCTTCGGCGTTCCACGCTCGAGGTCGTCGGCGAATTCGGCCACGGCGGCCGCCAGGTGGGCCAGATGCTGCGCCCGCATGGCATGAGCGTGGACTCGCAGGGCAACCTTTACGTGGGCGAGGCGTCCACCGGGAGGCGGGTGCAGAAGTTCGCGATCCAGCGCCGATGACACCGGGAGCCGGCATGCAATTGAGGGTTGAGGATTGAGTGATTGAGGATCGGGATTTTACGGATTGCTGATTGAGGATCGCTGATGGGAATTGGCGGATGGGGGGATCGCGGGATTTCGGGCCATCGCGCGATCGGCGATGACTCACCGTCCTTTTTCATCATTTCGACGCCGAGAATCACCGTAGAGTGAGGTGTGTCGTCAGCGATACAGGCCTCGCTCTTCGCGATCCTGGTGGCCATGCCGGCCGCTGCCCACGCCCAATTGGTGGTGCTGAGTCCCACGCACGAGGTGCGTGACGATCTGCCGGTGCTCAGGCGCCATGAAGACCCGTCTCGCGCCACTTCAGCGCTGACCCGCGGATTCTCGGGCCGCCTCCTGCGCTTGTACGCGCTCGAACAGGAGTTCCTCCGCCAGAAGACGGGCCGCGTGCCCGAACCCGCGTACCTCGTGCTTTCGAATCGCCAAGGCGGCTTCCCACAGTTCGGCTTCTATCTCGACGATGAGAAGAAAGCGGGCGTGGGTTGGGTGGACCTCCACCGGAACTCCCGCCTGACGGGCCGATTCGGCGCCGTGGACCAGATCTTCCCCCACGAACTGCTCCACGTCATTGCCCACCAGCTGGCCGGCGAACCGCGGCGGAGCGGCGGCAATCAGATGCACGCCGTGGGCGTGCGCTCAGATCCGGTCAATGCCTTCGCGGAAGGGTTCGCCGAGCACGCACAGATTCTGGCCATCGACGATGAGGACGCGGACGATGAGACAAAGCGGCTGCGCGACAATGCCGCCCTGCGTGTGCAAGCGGATCACGCGGTGGAGACGTATACGCGGGACCTCACGCGTTCCTGGTGGCCGATTCAACCGTCGCGGATGCGTTTCATGCTCTGGTGGGGACAGGCCGAGCAGGTGCAGCGCTACCACGCGGTGAAGGCGAACCTCTTTGCGCGCACGCCGGCCATTCCCCCCTCGTTGCTGGCGCGCGAAGACAAGTACCGCGCGTACCTCGTCCAGAACGTCGTGCCGGGAACCCCGCAGGGCCCAGCCAGGCCCGCGGGCGTGATGATGTCGATCGACGGCGCGGTCGCGCACCTGTTCTGGCGGCTCGTGACCGACACGGCTCTGCAGGCCAGATACAGGGACGGGGAGTTCTACGCGTCGTTCGGCACATCGGCGGACCGCGTGTCGCCACTTGAGAACGTCTACCTCAAGATCTTCGCGGTGCTCTACGCCGGGAGGCCCTCAACGGCGGCAGACACCGTACGATCGTGGTCGCGGGAATTTCCCGAGGACGCACCGGATATTGAGCGCGTCACGCGCGAGGCCCTGTTGGGACAGCGCCTTCCTGACGCGGCAGAAATCTGGCTGGCCAACGACGCGTTTATCACCGGCACCAGCCTGTTCGATCAATATCGGGGGCTTCCCCGCCCGCACACGTTCGACGCCAACGCAGCCACCGAGCTCGACTGGCTCACCGTGCCGGGCGCCACACCGGCGATCGCCGCGCAGTTCCTGGCGGCAGCGCCCTATGCGACGCTCGACGATTTGCTCGCCCGGCCGTCACTGACCACCGACCTCCGGGCGCGCATCATGAGCATGAGCGCCACCATGACCCGGCTGCAATCCCGCGCGACCGACGAAGAGGAGTCGCTGAGCCTGTCGGCCATCGTCACGCCGTACCTGTGGCGCCTGGGTGCCCTGGCCATCGCGGCCACGGTAGCCGGCGCATGGCTGTCGCGGTTCGCCGGGGTCCGCCGCACCTGGGCGGCGGCACTTGTCTCGCTCGCCTCCACGCTCATCGTCATCGCCCTGGCGTGGATCGTGACAAGCCCTGCCTGGTACCCGTTCGCGGCGCCTGCCCTGCTGGGCGGCGCACCGTGGGGCCTCTGGCGCCTCGCCCGCCGGGCTCGACTCGCGCCCGCCTTGCAGCCGTTGGCGATCTGGACGCTTGCCGCCGTGCCGGCGCTGATCCTGACGTATCGTTGGTGAGGGCCTTCGGTCTTCGTTCATAATCTCGGCGGCGAACCCCTTATGTCACAACGACTCCTCCTCCTGTTTCTCCTCTCCGGCACCGCCATGACCGTGTCGGCCCAAGTCACCACGCCCCAGACGGCATCTGCCGCAACGGATGACCTCAACGCCTTCTTCAAGCCGGTCAAGTGGCGCTCGATCGGCCCCTTTCGCGGCGGACGCTCGGTGGCCAGCACCGGTGTGCCAGGCGACCCGAAGACCTACTACATGGGCACCACCGGCGGCGGCCTGTGGAAGACCGACGACATGGGCATCAGCTGGCGCAACGTCTCGGACGGGTTCTTCAAGACCGGGTCGGTCGGCGCGGTGGCCGTGGCCGAAAGCGACGTGAACGTCGTGTATGTCGGCATGGGTGAGCACGCCGTGCGCGGCGTCATGACGCACCATGGCGACGGCGTGTACCGGTCCACCGACGCGGGCAAGACATGGAAACACATGGGCCTGGGCGAAACCCAGCACATCTCACGCATCATCGTGCACCCGAAGAACCCCGACATCGTGTACGTCGCTGCGCAAGGCGCTCTCTACAGTTCGTCGAAGCAGCGCGGCGTGTTCAAGTCCACGGACGGCGGCACCACCTGGAAAAACGTGCTCTTCGTCGACGAGCGGACGGGCTCCTCGGAACTCTCGATGGACGCGACCAACCCGCGCATCATGTATGCGGCGATGTGGGAATACGGCCGCCTCCCGTGGAAAGTCATCAGCGGCGGCTCCGGCAGCGGCCTGTACAAGTCCACGGACAGCGGGGAGACGTGGGAACGGATGAAGGAGGGCCTGCCCGAGGAAATGGGCAAGATGGCCATTGCCGTCAGCCGGTCGAACCCCGAGAAGGTGTACGCCCTGATCGAAAGCGACTCGAACAAGGACGAGCGCGGCCTCTACGTGTCGAACAACGCCGGCAAGAGCTGGAGCAAAGTCTCGGGCGACTCGCGCCTGGTCCAGCGCGCGTGGTACTACATCGAACTCTTCATCGATCCAAAAGACGAAGACACGATCTACGTGCTGAGCGCGCCGATGTTGCGCTCAGACGACGCCGGAAAGACCTGGACGGTGATGTCGGCGCCCCATGGCGACTTTCACGATTTGTGGATCAACCCTGCCAACCCCGACAACTTCGTCCTCTCGAATGATGGAGGCGCCTCAATTACCTTCGACCGCGGCAAGAGCTGGGCCGTGCAAAGCAACATGCCCACCGCCCAGTTCTACCGCATCAACGTGGACAACCAGTTTCCCTACCGCATCTACGCCGGCCAGCAGGACAACTCCTCCGTCTCGATCGCCAGTCGTGAACTGGGTTCCGGCGGCATCACCACCTCCAGCTGGACGTCATCAGCCGGAGGCGAGAGCGCGTTCCTGGCATTCGATCCCGACAATCCGAGATACGTGCTCGGCGGCAGCTACCAGGGCACGATCGAGGTCCTTGATACCAAGGCCACCGCGGGCACCAACATCATGGCAGCGCCGATCCAGTACCTGGCGATGGACGCCAAGGACATGAAATACCGGTACAACTGGAACGCGCCCATCATCTGGAGCAAACACGAGCCGAACACCTACTATCACGGCGCCCAGTTCCTGCTGAAGACCTCGGATATGGGCAAGACGTGGAAGGAAGTCTCGCCCGATCTCACGCGCAACATCGCAGAAAAACAGGGCAAAGGCGGCGGCCCGTACACCAACGAAGCCGTCGGCGCCGAAAACTACGGCACGCTCGCCTACGTCATGGAATCGCCCCACGAGAAGGGCGTCATCTGGACGGGAAGTGACGATGGGCTGGTGCAGGTGACGAGGGACGGCGGCACAACGTGGAAGAACGTGACGCCGCCGGGCCTGGCCGAATGCCTGATCAATGCGATCGAGGTCTCGCCATTCGACAAGGCGACAGCCTACATCGCCACCACGCGATACAAATTCAACGATCATGCGCCCGGCCTCTACAAAACCACCGACTACGGCGCGACGTGGACGAAGATCGACAACGGCATCCCGGGCAACGCGTTCACGCGTGTCGTGCGCGAGGATGACGTCAGACGCGATTTGCTCTATGCCGGCACGGAGATTGGCGCGTTCGTGTCCTGGAACGGCGGCAAAGACTGGTCGGCGTTTCAGTTGAACCTGCCGGTGACGCCGATCACCGACCTGCGTGTCCACAAGGGGAACCTGATCGCGGCCACCTCGGGCCGGGCGTTCTGGGTCCTCGACGACTTGTCCCTGATTCGTCAGTTCAAGAAAGACACGCCCGCGTTCTCGATCTTCCAGCCGGGGCCAGCGATTCTCGCCAACGGTGGAAGCGAGCTGAACGAATCGGACGAAGAGTTCACTGGAGCGAACAAGTTCCGCGGCGTGAACCCCGCCAATGGCATCGTGCTCTATTACCAGCTTCCCGAACTGCCAAAAACCGACGACATCACGCTTGAGATCACGGATGCGGAAGGAAAAGCCGTTCGCACGTTCTCTTCGAAGAAGGCTGACTTCAAGAAGTGGGACGGCGGCCCCGACGCTGATGCCACGTTGCCCAAGGGCAAAGGCCTGAACCGTTTTGTCTGGGACATGCGGTATCCCATCATCCCGGGGGTGCCTGGCGTCTACATCGAGGCCAGTTATGACGGGCACAAGGCGATTCCGGGCAAGTATCGATTCACCCTCAAGATGGGCGCGCAGACCGCGACGACCGAGGCGGAAATTCTCGCCAACCCGCTCTACTCCACCACCGCCTCAGGCTACCGCGACTATCACGCCATCATGTCGAGGATGGAGGCCGACGTCACGGCCATGCACAAGGCCGTCAACAGCCTGTACGAGAAACAGAAACAGCTCGAGGCCATCCACACGGCACTGCCGGCCGGTGACAAGTTCGCGGCCGTCAAGCGCGATGCCGACGCCCTCCTCAAGAAAATGAAGGCGTGGGACGACGCCATGGTGCAGCGCAAAGCCAAGGCCTACGACGACGTGGAAAACTTTGTGAACATGTTCACGGCCAACTACCTGTTCCTGGTCAACCAGACCGAGAGCGACGTGCCTCGTGTGAATCAGTCGTCGCTCGACATGCTCGAGAAGATGAACGCCGAATGGACCGCGCTCAGGCGCCGGTCCGAAGACATCCTCGGCACCGACCTGCCCGCGTTGAACAAGAAGCTCTGGGATCTGGGCTACGGCGCGATCTGGAAGGAATGAGGGGCGGCCAGCTTCGCCATGAGGGCCGGTAGTGGCATTGGCCCGGCGAAGATGGTCCCCTGGGCGCAGTGCACGCCTTGCGCGCGCAGGAACTCCACCTGCTCGCCAGTCTCCACCCCTTCGGCGATCATCGCGAGCTTCAGCGTCTTGGCCATCCCGATGATGTGAGAGACGACCTGGCTTGTGGCGGCCTCGGTGCCGATGGTGTCCACGAACAGTTTGTCGATCTTCAGGCAGTCGAACTTGAAGGCCTGAAGTAACGACAGGCTGGAGTACCCGGTGCCGAAGTCATCCACCGCGACGCGGATGCCGTCAGCCCTGAGCCGGCGGACGATATCCACGGCCAGGTCCGGCCGCGTAAACCCACGCTCGGTCGCTTCCACCATGAGATTCGCCGGGCCTGCGTGAGTCTGCTTCGCCAGACCGCGCAACAATTCGACGGTTTCTTCGCTGTGCAGGTCTTCAGCCGACAGGTTGATCGCCAGGTAGAAACCCGGATGCGCCTTGAACAACCGCGAGGCATCAACCGCCACGAGTTGCACCACCCGTTCGGTCACGCGGCGGATGAGGCCGGCATCTTCCGCAACGGGGATAAACAAGTCGGGACGTACCATTTCTCCGCCCGGGCGGCGCCACCGGAGCAGCACCTCGGCGCCGACCCACGCGCCTGACTGGAGGTCGACGATCGGCTGGTAGACCACGAAGAACTCGCCGCGCCGCATCGCGGTGCGCAGCACGGCAGGCATCGCCAGCTGGATCCTGGCCAAGTGAAGGACCGCAAACGCCAGGGCCAGACCCGCGGCCATCCCAACCGGCACCAGCACCATCGCTGCCGACCGTGTGCGCTCAATCAGATGCCGGAGCGGCACGGCTGCAACCGACCCAAATCCATACCGCTGCGAAATCGCGACCCCCACGACATAGTCGCCGTCTACAAACGTGGCTTCCTGCCTCCCCCGCGCGGCGGCGATCCACTCGGTTTTCAGGAATCCGCGCGACGTCATGATGCGTCCCTGCGCGCTCGCCAGCGTGGCGAGCGACACATCCTGCCCCTGCGTACTGATATCGATGGGCAGGTCCTTGTGAACGATGGCGGCGTATCCGTCTCGCTCCACCACCATGAAGGTGATGCCCTTCGCAAAGGGCATCGCCACATTCGCCCGGAACTTCACGCCTGAGGGCTGCATCAGGTCCACGGGGCCCAGTTCGATCGCTTCACCCAGCAGCGACGAGCACACGAGCCGGTTTCCTGACACGTGACCAATGGTCTGGATGTAGGACGACGCCAGGTCGATGCTCCGCATCAGCGGCAGGTTCGCTTCCGCGCACGGGTCTCCCTGGACCGACGCCACCAGGCTGCGGATCGCTGTATCAATCTGGTCGGCCGTCACTTCAGACCGGCGCAGGATGTCACGCGCGTACTGGAGCGCCCGGCCGGCTTCCGCGTCACGCCCCGTCTTGTTGGCCACGTACACCGCCAGCATGATCGGCGCCGCAATCGCGAACAGGGCCGCTCCGAGGGTGACGATGGTGGCCAGGCGCTTGCTCACGTGGCGGACAATACCACCGCTCGGGCGGGCGGGGCCTGTCATAAAATCGGTGCGGAGAGGCGGAACCGGACATGGCAAACATGCACGAGATTGACTACAAGATTTTTGGCGACGACATGCAGTTCGTCGAAGTGGAGCTCGACCCCAACGAGGCGACCGTGGCGGAAGCCGGCGGGATGATGTACATGGACGACGGGATCGAGATGGAGACGATCTTCGGCGACGGGTCAGCCCAGCAGAAGAGCGGCGGCTTCATGGGTGCGCTCATGGGCGCAGGCAAGCGCCTGCTGACCGGTGAGTCGTTGTTCATGACCGTGTTCCTGAACCGCACCAATCGCCGGCGCAAACTGGCCTTCGGCGCGCCCTACCCCGGCAAGATCGTCGCCGTGCATCTTTCTGAAATTGGCGGCGTGCTCATCGCGCAGAAGGACTCGTTCCTCGCGGCCGCCAAGGGTGTCAGCGTGGGGATCGCGTTCCAGCGGAAGCTCGGCGTTGGCCTGTTCGGCGGTGAAGGCTTCATCATGCAGAAGCTCGAGGGCGACGGATGGGCGTTTGTGCATGCCGGGGGCACGTTGCACGAGCGCACGCTCGAACCCGGCGAGATCCTCCGCGTCGACACCGGCTGCATCGTGGCGATGATGCCATCGGTGAACTACGACATTCAGTACGTGGGGAAGATCAAGACGGCGCTGTTTGGCGGTGAGGGATTGTTCTTTGCGACTCTGACGGGGCCTGGCAAGATTTGGCTGCAGTCGTTGCCGCTCAGCCGGTTGGCGAACCGAATCGTGGCGGCGGTGCCCGGCCTCACGGGCGGCCGCAAGGAAGAGGGTTCGGTGCTGGGCGCCCTCGGCGGTTTACTCGACGGCGACGGCCGGTAGACGGCAGGCCCCGCTGGGCATCTCAGCGGCGATCAGAGGTCGAGCCAGCGACTGAGGGCGTCGGTCACGGCTCCGAGTTCCTCACCCTCGCACCGCCCAACGGCCCGGCTCACCGCCGATCGCGGCACACTCACGATCTTGTCCACCATCACTTGGGAGGGCCGGTCGAGGCCTGTGCGCTTCCCGGGCGGAAGGCTGACCCGAAACAAGGGCGCGTCGATCACCTCTGACGTGATCGGACACACCGTGAGGCTTGAGTGTGTGTCGTTGAACAGGTCCGACTGGACGATGAGGGCCGGACGCGGCTTACCGGTGTACGTGCCTCGCGCGGCGACCACCACAATGTCGCCCCGTTTCACCGCCAGCCCCGGTCGTCGGCAAGCTGATCAATGAACTTCAGGGTGTCCTTGTCGGCGCCCTGGCGACTGGCGAGAATCGACTGCCGCCTCGCGGCAATCGCGGGATCCTCGGCTGGTTCGTTGAGGGCTTCCTCGAGAATGGCGCGAGCGGCCTCACTGCGCGTCAGGCGCTGCCGCCGCGCTTCGGCGGTCAGTCGCCGGTCAAGCGCCTTCGGCACACGGATCGTCAGGACGCTGGATGGCGCTGAGGTCTTCATGGTGTATACAGTATACACCGCGGGATGAGCAATCCGTTGGTGGGCCTAAAAGGCCCGCGCCAGCACCCCCCGCACGTCGGCCACGGTCACCGGCCGTGGGTTCCCATACGACGATGAGGCGACCAGTTCGGCCGCGCGGTCCAGGTCCGCTTCGCGAAGACCGAGATCGCGGAGCGAGGCCGTGAGGCCAAGTGCACGATTGAGGGCCGTCAGGCCTACAGCCGCGTCTTCCACTCCCAGCGCGCTCGCGATTCTCGCCATCGCCTCGGGCGCTGAGGGCGCATTGAAGGCCACCACGTGCGGCAGGACCGCGGCATGAGTCTGCGCATGCGGCAGGCCAAACGTGCCCCCGAGCACATGACAAATCTTGTGATGCAGGCCCATCTGGGCGAGTTCAAGGGCCACCCCTGCCGCGTGCGCACCCCGGAGCGCCAGCAGGCGCGCGTCGACGTCGGACGGTTGCTCCACGATTCGAGGCAGCGCCTGGGCCAGCGATCGGATGGCGGTGCCCGCCGCCAGGATAGCCTCCACGCTGACGCGGGCGGCCCACATCGCCTCCACCGCATGCGCCATCGCATTCATGCCGCTCGCCGCGCTTACGCCGGCCGGCAGGTCCAGCGTCAACTCGGGATCGTAGATGACGAGCCGGGGACGCACCGCGGGGTTACGTCCCGTCCGCTTGTGCTCGCCCTCCGTCAGGCCCCAGATGTTTGTCATCTCCGAGCCGGCATAGGTCGTGGGAACGGCGACGATCGGTAGGCCTCGCTCGAGGGCCACGGCCTTCGCCAGGCCGACCGCCGACCCGCCGCCAATCGACAACAACGCATCAGGCCTGGACCGGTCGGCGGCCTCAATGGCCTCGCGAACGTGCGCCACGGGAACGTGGAGAGCCGCCCGGTCGCACACGCCCGCCAGCCGATCGCCCAGGTGGCGGCGGACAGTTTCCAGAGTGTCTGTTCGCCCAGGCGTTGTGATCAGGAGCGGCCGGTAAACGCCGATCGCATCAAGTTCGGCGGTGATGCGCGCAATTGACCCGGCGCCAAACACAACGCGCGGGGGCGTTTGAGACATGTTCAGACCGCCACGGCGTCGAGCACACCCTGCGCGAACTCGATCTCATCGTCGTTCACCAGGTGCCCCATGCCGGGATAGATCCGGGTCGTCACTGTCGCACCGAGGCGTGTGAACGCGTCAGCTGTCTCGAGGACCCGCAGTTCAGGCACATGTGAGTCACGATCACTGCACCCGAGAAACACCGGCGTGCCATCGAACCGTCCGGTGGAGTGCCATGTCGTTCCGGGCGGACCGATGGCGCCGCCGCTGAAGATGATCACGCCGCCGAAGCGGGACGCCTGGCGAATCGCGAATTCGGCCGTCAGGCACGCGCCCTGGGAAAATCCCATCAGGACAATGCGTGACCGCGGAATGCCGGCGGTCTCGATCCGATGAACCAGCCCCGCCAGCACGTCGAGGGCTGAGGACAGGGCCTGGTTCATTGCTCGCCACGTCGGCCATGAAGCTGAACGGATACCAGGTGCCTCCGGCCGCCGCAGGCGCGAGGTATGTGAGATGAGGCCGATTGAAGCGAGTGGCCAACTCCAGGATGTTTTCAGGAGCCGCGTTGCGGCCGTGGACCATGATGACGGCGCCTGGCGCCTGCCCCAGCGGGCTTCCGGCTTCGACTACGGGCTGACCTTCGTGTGGCAACACGTCAGTACTCCACCGTGTCGAGGCCGGGTTCGATTTGCCTCCGGTATGGCTCCTCCCATGGCGGCAACTTCAAGTCGCGGCCGAGGGAGGCGAGCGGCTCATCGACGTCAAACCCGGGCTGCATCGTGGCCACTTCGAACAGTACGCCACCTGGCTCGCGAAAGTAGATCGACTGGAAGTAGCAGCGATCGCGCACATCGGTGACTCGCACGCCCATCTGGAGGAGTTCCTCACGCAGTCGAACCTGCTCGTCGCTCGTGGCGATCGCCATCGCCACGTGATGCACCGTCCCGATGCCGTTGATCGCGGCTGCGGCATCGGGTTGTTCGACAATGTCGATGAAGTGACCTGGCGAGTTTCCACCAGCGGCCACCCGCGTGCGCGTGCCCTCCTGACTGACCACCTTGTAGCCGAGCACGCCGGTCATCAGTTCGAGCGTCGGCCCAGCCGCGCGCACAGTCATCGTCACGCTATGAAGGCCGCAGATGGCCTCGGCCGCGTCAACGCCATTTCCGGTCCAGGGCACTCGAGCGTCTGCTGTCGTACCGATGAGTTCGAACCACAGGCCGGACGGATCAACGGTGGCCACCGCGTCTTCACCAAAACGCGTGGCGACGTCGCGGACCTCCGCACCGTACGCTTTCAGCCGATCGCGCCAGAAGCCGAGAGACGCTGCGGGGACCGAGAATGAAGTGGTCACCACCTGTCCGGCGCCCTTGGCACCTGCGCGCACACCGTGGCCCTTGTAGGGGAAGGTCGTCCAGATGGTGCCCGGCGTGCCCCGCTCGTCGCCGTAGTAGAAGTGATACACGTGGTGATTGTCGAAGTTGACGGTCTTCTTCACCAGCCGCATGCCCAGCAGGTCGAGGCAGAAGTTCAGGTCACTCTGGGCATCGTCAACGGTTGCTGTCACATGGTGCAGCCCAAGGATGTGGTGAGTCATTCTGGTTGTTCCTCGAAGTCCACCTCATCATCATCGAGCGGCTCGCCAACCATGGCGTGGGGGTTCCGCTCGTTGTACAGCTCACGAAGGCTGAGGAAGTAGTCTTCTTCAGACACAGGCTTCATGGTGCCTGCGGAATAGAGCTTCACCCACACGCCCTCAGGCGTCCCATCGCCCGTCAACGGCTGGTACGACATCAAGGTCACATCCTCGAATCGCTCCGCCGGGTCGCCGTACGCACGTCGGCCTGTGATGGTCCCGTACAAGCGGCCCGCCCTCTGGAACGTCGACGTCTTCATCTGACTCCCCTTGTCCTGGTCAGATCTGACCGGCATCACATAGAGACAAGAGACAACGGCAAACGGGAATCTCAAATGTAGCGTGATCGACTCGGTCGTGAGATCACCGAACCGGTTCTTGATGTTCTTTGAGAAGTTCCCTTTTCCCGAGTAGTCGAACTCAGTCTTGCTGCCTTTGATCTTTGGAAAACTGGGGAAGTTCAGACTCTTGATTGTGACCGCCAGCATCAGGCCGTGGCGGTCGTCCGAGTACGAGACATCAACACGCTTCGGACCCAAGCCGCCCTGGAACTCCTTCTCCTTGACGATCTGGATCTGTCCTTTCTTCTTGCCTTTGACCACCAGATGTCTTTGGGGTTTGATCGACTCGAATTCCAGGCTGCGCAACGAATCGGCAACTTCAATCGCCAACTGATGGGAGAGTTGCTCTGAATATGCCTTCTTGTCAGCCTGAGCCGCAGTGTCCGGGGGAATGACTCCAGCTCGAAGTACTGCGTCCCTGAGTGCCATCTTATCTTCCTGTCCGTCTATTTCGAAGCAAGGTCGTTGCCTCGGTCAGCCGCGTCAAGTCACGTCGTGACATCCCCAGCGTGTCCAGCATCAAGCGGTCCACATCAGCATGAAGAGTCTCGACCTCACCAGTCCGGGCCACCCGATCAAGATCGGCGACTCGCTGAGGGCTGGTCGGCAGCAGCGGAACCAGAACCTGGGCCGACTCTCTAGGCTCCAGTTTGAGCATTCCACCGCCCAAACTGTGGCCTTGAATCTCGCAACTCAAGGCGGTCAGGGTCGAGTACCAAGATGCGACCAATTGAGACCCTGTCGCGGTGGCATCGCGTCGCATCCGAACGACGTGCAGAGTATTTGGTGCCACCGCTCTTGCGGAGTTCAGAAACAATTTTGGTTTCGTTCCGCTCATGTACGTGAGAAATGCATCGCCGACATAGACGTGGGGCACCGCGTACCAGGGGTCCCGAACTCGACACTTGTATCCCTTGGTCACGCCGGCTCGCCTGCCCATCGAAAGGTAGGCGAGTGTCGCACGGTCAACGACCTCATCGCTCGGCCGAATCCTGAGCAACAGATTCCTTTCACCCGCCCTGTTCAGTGCACGCCAGTCATCCTTCGAGAAGACTGCCCCAACCACTCGGCGCCCATTTCTGATCGACTTTACAAGGAAGCGTCGAGGGATCGCGCGCCTAGAGGCTTCGGCATCCGATAGGTGGAAAAATTCGTTGTTTCCGGTCACATATCCGATGCCGACGTCGGCAACTGACCCCAGGCGGGTCACCGCGGGATGCGCAGCGAGTTCCGCGTACAACGCTCGCGTGGACCTAGGCAGAAGGTGCTCAACAAACCGCGTCACGCCTGGGGTCCATCCACCGGTAGATGTCCCCGTGCCGGACTCGAGGGTCTGGTCGCTCATCGTGGCGAGCGCTTCGGGCCCCTCGATGTCGTGCACTGTCAGCTCCTGGAACTCGGCGCCGCGTCCCTCAGCAAGGATCAGCACTGTGTCTTCAGAAAGTTCCGGAAACAGTCGCCGCCCAAACGACAACAGCTTCACCTTCGAGAACGAGCTGCAAAGAAACCGTACTACTGGTTGGGCATAAGACGCGTGAGCCAGCTCGGCCGGAGCCACCATGGCCATCCGACCACCGGCTCCAATGAATGTGGTGGCGTGAATGAGGAACGGCGCCCAGGAGCTACTTAACTCTGAGAGTTTTACCCCAGCCTCTTCCGCGCGGGCCAGGGCCTTATACCTGCTTTCCCCCGCAAACCTCTGATAACGAATGAATGGTGGATTGCCAACGACCGCCGTCACCAACCCGAACGTCGCCGAAGCGAAGTCAAAAAAGTCTCCTCGTAGGACTGTCGGCTCCGGCCTGAGGGTCGAGAGTATCCGCGCGGTGGTTCGATGAGTTTCCGGCGATAGCTCGATGCCGGTAATCTGATGGTCGCCTTGGCCGCCAAGATCCAGCAGTCTCTGTCGCGCAGCCACCAGGAAGACGCCCTCGCCTGCGGACGGATCCAGTACCGTGTCCAATGGGCTCCGAATCGCCCAAGACGCCAGGAAGGCCGCCACCCGATCAGGCGTGTAAAACGCCCCGAACTCTTTGCGAACTTGTTGCGAGAGCTGGCTGCTCATTGGCGGTGGTGTCACGTTAGCAAAAGCCGCCGGTCCCAGCAACGCGCCTCTTTCGCCCCAATGCCGTCCCTGCTACGCTTGCGGCCTCGATGTCAGGGAGGAACAGCATGGCAAACACAGCGAGGGTGGCGATCGCGGCCCTGGCCATGCTGTCTGCCGTGCAGGCGCAAGACTGGCCGCAGATGCTTGGCCCGTCCAGGAATGGCGCGTATGCCGGCCCGCCGCTTGCCACAAGCTGGGGCGCCCAGGGCCCGAAGGCCGTCTGGCGAAGACCAGTCGGACACGGACTGAGCGGCCCAGTCGTCGTGGCCAACCGCGTCATCCTCTTCCAGCGGCTCGGCAATCGTGAGGTGGTCGAGGCGATGGATGCCACGACCGGCGTCACCCAGTGGCGCCATGACTATGCCACCACCTACCGCGATGACTTCGGGTTCGACGATGGCCCTCGGGCGGTGCCGGTGGTGGCCGATGACGTGGTCTATACCTTCGGCGCTGAAGGCCAGTTGCACGCCGTGAGCCTGGCCAGCGGCAAAGCGCTGTGGCATGTGGACACCATGGCGCGATATCGGGTGCCCAAGAACTTCTTCGGCGCCGCCGGGTCACCCGTCGTTGAAGATGGGCGCGTCATCGCCAACATCGGTGGCCCCAACGCCGGCATCGTCGCCCTTGACGCAAAGACCGGGCGCGAACTCTGGACCGCCACCACGGACGGGGCCAGTTATTCGTCCGGGGTGATGACGACGGTCGGCGGGCGACGACTCGCGCTGTTCCTGACCCGGGCGGGCCTGGTTGGTCTCGCGCCGGCCACTGGCGAGGTGGTGCTGCAACGGCCGTGGCGATCGCGGTCGGCGTCGTCGGTCAACGCCGCTTCACCGCTCGTTGTTGGCGACCGCGTGTTCATCTCGGCAGAGTACGGCCCTGGCGCGGGCGTCTTCCGCATGGGCGACGGGGCCCTCACCGAACTGTGGTCATCGAATGACGCGCTCACGACGCACTACGCGACCAGCGTTCACCACTCCGGCATCCTGTTCGGCTATCACGGACGCCAGGAACAGGGGCCGAGCCTGCGCGCAGTGGAGCTGGCTACGGGCAAGGTCCGCTGGACGGTCGATCAGTTTCGCGCCGGAAGCATCACGCTGGCCGGCGACCTTCTGGTGGTGATGCGGGAATCGGGCGAACTGGTGATCGCCGACGCCTCACCGGACGGATTCCGACAGAAGGCGTCAGCACGCGTTCTGCCCGGTACGGTCCGTGCGCTGCCAGCGATCGCGGGCGGGTTTCTCTTCGTGCGCAACGACGACACGCTGGTGTGTCTGGACCTGCGGGCATCACGATGAGGGCGATCGCCCTCGCGCTGGTGGTGCTGACCGCCGCACCGCTTTCCGTAAGCGGCCAGTCGGTCGGGCAAGTCCTGGACCTGGCGGTCGCGCACTTTCGGGCCGGTCGCATCACCGAGGCAGTGGCGGGTTTCGATCGCGTGGCGGCACTCCAGCCGGAGGCAGCGCCGCAGCTCTGGCAACGGGGCATCGCGCTGTACCACGCGGGCCGCTTCGAGGCATGCCGGCTGCAGTTCGAATCGCATCGCACGGTCAATCCCGCCGACGTCGAGAATGCGGCGTGGCACTTCCTGTGCGTCGCAAAAGCCGAGTCACCTGCTGCGGCGAGGGCGAAGATATTGCCGGTGGGCCCCGACGGGCGCGTACCGATGCGTGAAATCGATCTGATGTTTCGGGGGCGACTCGAGCCGGCCGACGTGCTGAAGGCGGCCGCTGGCAGTCCGTCAGCCGAGTTTTACGCTCACCTTTATGTCGGCCTGTATCTGGAATCTACGGGCGACACTGCGCGCGGTCTTGCCGAAATCCGTCTGGCGGCGTCCGCCGCCTACGCCCGTGTCGGCGGCTACATGCATGACGTCGCGCGCGTGCATCTGCTGTCTCGCTGACACGTGTCAGCGCGGCACCTCCCACACCACCGTCCACACATCGGCGTAGTGCTGGCGGAAGCCGTAGCGCGCCAGCATCTCGCCACGCCAGTCACGCGGGTCGAGCAGGACATTAGTCACATCCAGCGAACGCAACGACGACAACATGGCGTCCTTGTCGCAATCGGCCGAACGGACGCCGAAGTACAAACAATTGAACCCGGGCAGTTCACGGTACTTTCGCAACGCAAACTCCGGTCGCCTTGAGAGGTACCCGCCCGCGAGCGGCCGTTCGTGCGACGTCTGGTAATACATCGTCTGACTGCTTCGCAGGCGCGGGTCAAGCACAACGCCGCCGGGCACCGGCCAGGCTCGGCATGGGCGGCAGCGGCCTGACTCCCATCTGGAAGGCAACGTCGGCGCACACGAGCAGCAGAAGGAGCGCCCCGGCGAGGAGTGCCCGTGTCCGGCCCTCCCGACCAGCGACAGCGGCCGTGAGCACGGCGACGCCGACGCTCATCGCCATGTACGAAATCACCAGATAGCGGCCAGACTGGGCCACCGAGCCCAACAGCGGGATCTTTGCCCACAGCATGAAGGGCAGGGCGAACGGGAATGGGCCGACCCGCACCTCCTCTCGCAGGATTAGCAGCCGCGGTCCCATCGACAACGCGAGGAACAGGAAAAACAGCACCACGACGAATCGGACCGTTGGGTCTTTGCGGCCCGACCAGAAACCCGCCAACGCAAGGGGCAGGACCACGATCCCCAGATAACAGGCCGTCCCGACACGGCCGAGATCGGTCCACACCGTCGGGGACAGGTGCAGCCCCTTCAGCGATTCGCTGTAGATCGACGTCGGCGAAAACGGCAGCAGATATGACCAGAGGTCAGGAATGAAGTCGAGCCTGCGCCCCACATCAATCTCGAAGCCATAGCTGAAGACGTAGTACGCCACCATGGCGAAATACGGCACCGCCACGAGGGCTGAGAATGCAAGCGCACGGCCGAATCCGGCAACCGTGGCCGCCAGATGCCCCGACGTCCACCATCGCCAGGCAAACACGCAGACGGTGACGTTGGCGGCAAACACAACAGTGACGTCGCCGGTAAACAGCAACAGCACCACACTCAGCGCCAACAGCACCTTCGACAGTCGCGGCCGCGCCGGCGTGTCGGACGTGGCGTGCAGCAGGCACGCGAGATACAACGGAAGAACCCCGCTGTAGAGCATGTTGGTCCAGCCGGCGGCGGCCTTGCTCACGATGAACGGACTCAACATGAAGGCGACCCCGCCCACCACGCTTGCCCAATGGTGCCGGGTGACCACGCGGCACAGGGCGTACGCGCCGAGGCCGGCCACGGGAAAGCCGGCGATGATTACGAGGTTGCATGAGAGTCCAGTGGAGAAGACCGACGACAGCAGGACGATCGCCGACGTCTGGATCGGTGTCAGGAAGTGGAAGACGAGCGGCGTGCCGTACGGCACGAACAGCATGTCGGTGAAGTACGGGTTGGCGCCGGCGAAGAGGCTCCGCTCGATCCACCATGCATTCCACAGCACCTGCAGGTGATCCATGGGCTGGATCGCGGTCGGCGCCGTGATGAGCCCGGAGCCGAGGCGTCCCAGCACGGGCGCGAGAAAGGCCAGGGTGATGCCCAGATAGGCACCAAGCGCGACGATCGGCTGGTGCCAGCGCAGGCGCATCACCCTTCCGGATCGGCTTACGAGAACGCGGCGCCCACGAGGATCTTTCCAATTCGCATCCACGGCGACCCGTGCGAAATGCTGTTGGTCTGCGTCGGCTGGCCCTTCGCGTCGCCGCCCGTGCCGAACATCTTCCACGTGGACTGGTTGCCGACCGCGTTCAGGTTGGCCCAGAAGTCCGTGGTGATGGCCTGGTAGGTCACGTTCGTGGCCATGCGGGTCACTTTGCCGTTCTTGACTTCCCAGAACGCGTTGCCGCCGAACTGCCCGTTGTAACGCTGCTGGTCAATCGAGTAGCTGCCGCGTCCGTCGATCATCACGCCGTCCTTCGTGTCGGCAATGATCTCTTCGAGCGAGGGCCCCTTCGGGTCGTAGTCCATATGGACGTTGGGCATGCGCAGGAAGGGATAGTCGCGCCACGATCCGGCACCGGTGCAACCGCGGCTTTCCTTCTCGCCGATGTAGTGCGCGGTCTCACGGTTGGTCTGCAGCCCCACCAGGATGCCTTCGCGAATGAGCGGCCAGCTCTGCGTCTTCACGCCGTCATCGTCATACCCAACGGTGCCCATGGCGCCCGGCATGGTGCGGTCGCAGGTCATGTTGAACAGCTTGGAGCCGTACTTCAGCTTGCCGAGGTCCGACACCTTGATGAAGCTCGTGCCGGCGTAGTTGGCCTCATACCCCATGATGCGATCGAGCTCGGTGGGGTGCGCCACGATCTCATGCAGCGTCAGCATCGCATGTGACGGAGACAGGATCAGATCCTTCACGCCGACGCCAATCGGCTTCGCGGTGCAGAACTCAACCGCTTCCGACGCGATGCGCTCGGCGTTTTCGATCATCTCCGACTCTTCGGCGGTTTCCCAGCCGGCGGTCTTCGGCACGGCCGTGAACTGCCGCGATTGCGTCACCTCACCCACCCGCGCCGTCACACTGAAGCTCGGCTGTGTGTCGTAGATCTCCTGTTCGATGTACGACCCTTCAGACGACGCGAAGTACTTCCACTCGTAGCCCATGTTCACGCTGCAGTTCACGTTCGTGACCTGCGGGTTCTTCATGACGATGTCGACGACCCGCTGGACGAGCTGCTGCTGCTCGGTGACAGGCACCGTGGTCGGGTCTTTCTTCATCGGCGACACCCAGTGGGCCGTGTAGGCCGGCACCGGCGCCAGCCGCACATCAAACGTCTTGGCCACCGCGCTCGCCTTGGCCACGTCGATGGCCACGTTCGTGATGCGACGAATTTCGTCTTCGGTCACGATCGGGCTGGACGCAAAGCCCCACACGCCGCTGTGAATCACGCGGACGCCGAATCCCGC
Organism: Acidobacteriota bacterium; assembly: GCA_016716905.1. NCBI lineage: Bacteria > Pseudomonadati > Acidobacteriota > Acidobacteriota bacterium. The sequence continues at coordinate 33,024 of JADJUS010000005.1, forward strand.
CGGACCGCGCGAACCTTCGCGCCCGCCGAAGGCCGCAAATCCCTGCGGACCGCCGAAGCCGCCACCGCCACGACCGCCGCCGCGACCGCCGCCACCACCACCCCGGCCGCCGCCTCCGCCACCGCGGCCGCCGAATTCACCGCCGCCTCCGCGACCGGCGTTGTTGCTGCCGTTGGCGTTGACAGACATCGATGCCTGGCGCGTGAAGCGCACGTCTGCGTAGGTGCAGCCCGCAAGCTTGGCCTGCGCGAGGACCATGTCTCCAAGGCCCTTGAACTTGGACTGCAGGGGATTGCCTGCGGGCGTCTGCGCGAGCAGATCGCCGATGAGGTCATGGGACGCGAGGACAACGCCCGAGGCGCCGACCGTTTTGATGAAGTCTCTGCGGGTGAAAGCCATGATGGTGTCCTTAGACGGCCGGTGAAATCGACGTCATGTAAAAGTCTTCGATGCGCACAGGGGGAATGAGCGCGCTGTTGCCGCCGTCGTACGACTCGCCCATCGACATGGGCACGGGCTTGCCGACGAGCGACACGTTGTTGTAGCCCACGAGCGGCGACATGTTCCACAGGAAGTTCTGGACGGGCATGGTGATTTCGCCGTTCTCGATGAGGAACAGCCCGTCGCGCGTCATGCCGGTGTTGAGCAGCGTGGCGTTGTCCACGCCGCGGATGCCCAGAAGAACGTCACGAGCAGGCCCCGTTTGGTTTGCTTGATCATGTCAGCCGTGCTGAGGTCAGACCCTTCCATGACCAGGCTCATGTTGACGTTGGCCTTCGGGCTCGTGCTGTTGGGGCCGCCGGTGAGGTTACGCAGCACACCCTTCTCAAGCCAGGTCACCGGTGCCGCAGGTGTGTTGTCGCCCAGCATGGTGGTTTGCCGCAGGATCGGATTGCCGATGTCGCTCTTGAGCGTGAACAAGTCGCTGGAAGATCTTGTCGCCCGGCTTCTTCCCTGCATGAACTGGCCGCCACCGCCACCGAAGATGCCGGTCATGAGCGACAGGAATCGCGCGTTCGCGCGCGGCTCAAGAATCACGGTGTAGCGCCGGGTTCCAGCGCTCGTGCCTTTCGGCTGTCGAGCGCCTTCTTGACGCGACCTCGGTGATTTCCACTGGGTTGATCATGCCGATGTCCTTGATGCCGGTGATGCCGGCCCAGCCGGAACCCGACCCGTCAGGCATACGGCACGTCAGGATGAAGCTCGCGTCGGCCACTTCATAAAACGCAAACAGCCCCTTGGTGTTGGCTTCACACGTCGTCTGATGGTTCTTCGGGATGAAGCCCGACCCGACCGTGCCCATCTTCTTGCTGATGTCGATGCTGGTGCGCACCATGCGCGCGCGTTCGGCGGGACCAAAACTCTTTGCGCTCGGCAGCGCGGCGTCCACCGGAATGTACTCCTGCGGCCCCATCAGGACGGGTGGTGTGGCGCGATCGGGGGCGCCCCTGCCATTGGTCATGGCTTCGTCGAATGTCAACTTGAGCGAGGTGTCGCTGAAGTCGCGCGTGGCGGACGTGCCCACTTTCGCGCCCACGTGCGTCGTGATCGTCAACTGTTGATCGAACTGCACGAGATTGGCGGAGATTGACGAGTTGGCGAAGCGCGTGCCCGACCGTTCCGAGGAGGAAAAATTCACCTCGATGTTGTCCGCGCCGGACATGTTGAAGATCTTGTCGGTGATGGCCTTGACCTGATCGCGTGAATACATGGTGATGCGAAGGTTACCGCTGTCCGCCGCGTCGGCGCAACTGCGATCGGCTATTCTCCAGAACGTGATGCGGTCGGTTCTTGCATGGTGTATGTTCGCGGGCGTGGTCCTCGTGGCTGCGAGCGTGGTGGCCTGGCTCGCGGGAGGCATCAGGGCAGACATACTGGGCCTCCCTATTCGAGCCACCGATCCCTTGAGACCGCTGGGCCTGGCCGCGGCGCTCTTCGTCATCCGACTCATCGGACTGCGGTGGCACGGCGTCAACACCGACGTGACAGCGATGCGGGCCCTGTTCAGGCCCCAGGTGATCGCGGCCGCCCTCACCGTGCTCATCGTAGGGACGTCGCTCCAGATCAACCACGGTGCCGCAGGTGGCTCCGACGCGTTCGGCTACGTCAGACAAGCCGACGGATGGCTCGCCGGGGACTTGACCATCGATCAGGAGTGGCTGCGCGACGCGCCGTGGCTGCACCTGCCGCGCATCGCCGCGCCACTGGGCTACCGGGCCGGCGGCTGGCGGTCTCTCGAGTGTGCCGGTCTATCCACCGGGCCTGCCGCTGCTCTTCGCGGGAGCGAAGTGGCTGCTCGGGCAATGCGGCAGCGTGGCTCTGGTGGCCCTGATGGCGGGCCTTCTGGTGGCCACCACGCACAGGATCGGCCGGCGCATGGGCTCACCGCAGGTCGGTGCGGCCGCCGCGTGGATCGTCGCCACCAGCCCCGTCGTCATCCACATGATGGCGTCACCGATGAGCGATGTGCCCGCGGCGGCACTGTGCGCGGTGGCGATTCTGGGGTGCCTGCACACGTCACGCACCCGCGCACTGCTGGCCGGAATCACCATGGCCGTCGTGGTGCTCATGCGGCCGAATCTCACGCCACTGGTCGGCGTCCTCGGGTGTGGTTGCTTCTCGCCGATCGTCAGGCCCCCACCTGGCGGGCTCGCGCCATGCGATGCGCGATCTTCTGCGCGGGCGCGGCGCCCGGCGCGATCGGCATGGCCCTCTTCAACCAATCGGTGTACGGATCACCGACGGCGTCCGGCTATGGCGACCTCGATGGCTTTTTTTCGTGGTCGTATATCGCCCCCAACATCTGGAACTACTCGACCTGGCTGCTGCAGAGTCCCACACCGCTCGTGGCGTTGGGCCTGGCGGCGTTGGCCATACCGGCGGGATGGCTGCGAAAATCGCATGGCCTGATGCAGGCCAGCGTGCTCGTGTGTGTTGCGGCGTGCATGCTGGCGACGCATTTGCCGCACCAGGTGTTTATCGACTGGTGGTACCTGCGGTTTCTCCTTCCGGCCTGGCCGGCATTGGCCATCGGCACCGCGTGGCTCGCCACAAACACCACCGGCCGCGCATACGGCCGCGCCGGAATTCTGGCGCTGGTCCTCTGCGGAGGCTGGGGCCTGTACTACGCGTACGGACACGATTCATTCCGGGTCGGCTGGGGCGAACTTCGCTATGTGTCGGCCGCGCACGCCGTTCGCGCGATGACGCGGCCGGGCAGCGTGATTCTTTCGAGCCAGCATTCCGGCTCAGTGACCTATTACGGCGGCCGCCGGTCCCTGCGTTATGACTGGATTGAGCCCCACCGGCTTGACGATGTGGTGCGCTGGTTGAACGACCGCAACCACGACGTGTACATCCTGCTTGAAGAGTGGGAAGTCGAGCGGTTCCGAGCGCGTTTCAAGAACACGCCGCTCGGCGGGCTGGCGGACGCGTCACTGGTGTTCCACCAGAAGGTCAGTACACCTGTCTTTCTGTACGACACGCGGCCACGCGCCGGCAATCAGGTCTACACGATCGACACGTTCATGTCATCCGCCGTCAGATGCTGCGCGCCCTCGCGCTGACGCCACAGGCCTCGGGCTTGAAGATCAGGCCGAGCTACGTCGGGAACGGCCGAGCTACGTTGGGAAACGGCGAGCTCTGGGACAGGAACCAGTACGTAGCTCGGGCCGTTCCTCAAGCCCGAGAGTGCGCTAGCGCTAACCGCGGCGGCGGCGCAGCCACCACTCGCCCGTGGCTGCACGCGCATGAACGGAATGAGCCACCAGACTGAACGCATGGGACGCCAGGGCTGCCTGCACCGGCGCGGCCAGTGCGGCAGCCAGTTGCGCGGGTAGTGCCGACAACTGCGCCTCTGGCACGCACGCCGCCCCGATCTGGGCCGAGGCGGCCATCGCCGCCAGGCCCGTCCCCATCGCTCGCTCGGCGCTCACCCATGCGTCGGCATCGCCATCGGCGCCCACCACCAGTAGTTCGGCCGCGCCCGCGGCGTCGCTATTCGGTGGTCACGTCGAGCCGGTATCGTCCCGGCACGTCAGGTCGCGGAATTCAACCACTCGGGCGACCCCATTCGCAGATGGCGATGATGACGCCAGAGCCGAACAGGCGACACCGCGCAAGAGGTGGCGCGCATCTGCGCGGTGGAGACCCGCTCGAGAACGACAGAACTCCGACGCTCGTCGACTGCGCCGGCACCAGGACTCGCCGAGCCAGTGCAACGCTCACGAGCGGAGGTGGCGTTGCTTACAGCGGCGGCGGTGGCACGCCAGAACGCCGAGAATCCAATGGCGGCGGCCGCACGCGCGCGCCACCCGTCCATCGTGCTGCTCACCACGACTCGCCCCGCTGCCGACGAGCATCGCCACTGGAAATCGGCGAGCAGCTGATGGGTCGGCCTGGCCAAATGTCGCGAGCGGTGCGGCGAGCGGTGGCCAACGCATGGCCAGAAGAACTCGCTCGCCGTGAAGCCCTCGCCACCCCTCAACCCGAACCGGTTCTGCGCGACGGTCCTCCCCGCCATGGGCCTGACCCGTCAGTCGAAACAGGACGGGGTCGTCTCTGTGCCTTCGGGCAGAAGAACGACGGCGCCGGCGCTCTCGCAGATACCGCTCGAGGGACGCCGCTTCACTGGCCCCGAGCGCATCGGCTGCGCCCACAACCACGAGATCGCCGTCGAGCGCGCGCGGATCTGCTGGGGCGATGCCGGTGCCGGTCGGTCTGCACCGCGGATGCGCTGCGACGGCGACGATACGAAGGCTGTGGTGACCTGGGAGAAGCGCGCATCCGTTTCGAGCGCCCGACGCACGAATGTGGCGGCATAGGCGGGACGGCCGTCAAACGCGAGGACGCGCCAGACACGTAGGGTCACATCGAGCACCGATCGGCGCGCGGCATCAGTGCGACCGGTGGCGGTGGCCTCCACGCGCACACGCGCGAGGCCGGGCCGTGCCGGGACAAACGTCAGCGCACGGTGATGCGCTAGTCATCGCCCGCGACGCTTTCACCCTGTAATCCGCAGGCCTTCAACCACGAGCGCGACGGTCACCGCGATCGCCGGAGCCGTCAACGGACACCGTCGCCACGACCGGTGCCACCGATCGATCGAGGCCTGTGCCGGGACCCGAGGTCAAGCACGCAGGCCGAGCGTGACGCCTGCCGGGCGTGACCGCAAAGACCACGGTCGACTGGGGAGGCCGCCATTCTTCGGGGACGTCGGAACCAGCCAGGACGTAGGCGGCGGCGCCCGCCACATCAACTCGGGAAACCGCAAACCTCGATTCAGCGCCGCGGCAACCGCGCGGCCAGATCAGGTCGGACGCCGTCGCATGCGCCACCACCACCCGTCGGTCGCACCTGGGGGACCCTGAGGAAGCAGGATCGACCACAGCGGCAACGGCGATGAGTGCACGGCTGCCGCGCGAAGGATGCGCTCGCTCGTCACCGGCCGCCTCCTGAGCGAAGCGCGTCGGCGAGGGCTCCGAGCAAAGCCCGGGCGAGGATCCGGCCCGGCGGCGGTGCAGTGGCGAGTTCCCGCCAGGGCGACGGCCGTCAGCCGGGCCGCCGCGTCGCTTCGAGAGGCGCCGCGACACCTCGCGTTGGCGGCGGCGATCACCTGCTGACGCACTCAGTCTGCGAGGCGATATCCACGACGGGCCCCCACGCCCGTCGGCTGACGAGCAAGCGCGCGGCCGCATTCGGAGCCAGCAGATCCGCGAGCCGGCGTGAGATGCGGGCCATGCGCGGGGAGATATTATCGCTCACCGCGAGCAGTGCCGCGCGAACGGCTTCCATGTTATTATGTTGGTGCCGGGCCTCGGCGGGTTCAACACTTCGCATGCCGCGGC